>JADFPZ010000107.1 GCA_022562075.1 Candidatus Zixiibacteriota bacterium
GAAAAAAACAACTGAAAGAACATGCAGTATTTGTAAAAGACATAGGAGAACCACTAATAAAGAAACTCCTTATGTTTGTGAACCACTTTGTCTTAGAGTTACTGCAAGAAAATTATTGTTATTTAATCAATTAAAATCATTATTATATAAGAATAGAAATAAATCGTATTCAATGGTATATAAAGACAATAATATTATTTTAAGGTTTTCTAATCTTACCAATACGATAATAAAAGAATATAAAATAAAGTTCTTGATTTTAGATACTTTACATAGGCATGCTAATTATGATGAGAACTCCGCTAATGATATGAATAAACTTTATATAACTATGTTTCAAAAGTTGTTGGATGAAAGGATTACTGTAATGTTTTTGCATCATACAACTAAGCAAGGAGACTTTAGAGGTTCTAGTGATTTCTTGGGTATGTGTGATTTGGTTTATAAGATATATCGGCTAAAGGATTCAAATAAGTTTAGGGTAATCAATATAAAAAATAGGCTTGGAGAGATTGAGCAATTAGCTGGGGAAATAGAATTTGAGGATAATTGTATTACTTTTTCTTCAAGAGATGTTGAGGAAGATAAGAAAGAGCAGATAGGTAAGTTAAAGGAGCTTACCGCGCAGATTCAATTATATACTTCTGGAGGACAATCGTTGCAGAAGAAGGACATGATGGTGAGATTAGAGAATGATAATTTTGAGTTTAGTTCTGCTACTCTTAGCAGATGTTTAGCTTATTTGGTTGATATAGGTAAGTTACAACGTAATGATAGTACTAGAGAATATAGTCTTTTTAAAACTAATGGTCAAGCAGAATTGGCTGAAAGGGGGAGCCAGGACCTTAAGTCTAACGCTAAGAATGTTATGGAGTTAGCCGAATGAGAGTTGGTCGCTATTGCCAGGGATTACTGCGAGCTTTTTTCTATCAGGTCTTCCCATTCTTGCTGAATTCTGACAGGGTTCATTTTGTTCACTGCTTTTTGAATAATTTCTCGGTTCATATAAGTTGAGTAGTTAGAATTGATCTCTAGAATAGCTCTCTTGATGTTTTGGATCGCTTCCTTATCAGAGTCGGGAATCTCCACCAAAATACCGCCACCAGTCTGTTCAACAATCTCTGTGGCACCCTCACCAACACTTCCAATGATTGGGCAGCCGCACATAATTGACTCGATATAAACTAGTCCAAAACCTTCATCATAAGATGGCAGGACGAATAAGTCGGCCCAATGGTAGTGTTCTCTGAGAGAATCTACTCGGTCTACCAACTCTACTTCAGACTGTGCAATTTTCATGATTTCTTCTTTTTCAGGTCCCCGGCCAATTATTCGCCACGTCAGAGACTCAAGAGCGTTTTCTTGTTTTAGTTCAGTGCAAGTCTGAACGCACAAGTCAAAGCGCTTACGTTTTATTAAATTACCGATTGATAGGATCTTCATCTGGATAAAACTCTTCGTCACTGACAGGAAGATGAATTACTTGAGATTTAGATAGAAATCTATCACCGTAGGCAGCGTTCATTGTTTCCATCAGATGCCTGCTGCTGAAAGTCATTTTGACAGAACGATCCAAAATAGGGCGAAAAAGCCAGGCAACTGTCTTATGTCTTTTAGCCCAAAAACAGTCCAGTCCCAGGCAATACATTATATACGGCCGGCCTGAAAGATAAGCGAGAATTCCTGCGGGAATTACCCAGCAGGCAATTAATAAACCTTTTCCTTGGCGCAGTTCCATTATTCTTTTCAATGAAAACATATCCCACTTGCCAATCACTAAAACGTTGATCTTTTCGAAAGCTCTCTTGAGCCAGATTCCAGAACTATCTTTGTTGTCTTTGGGATAGCAATGCGTAATTGCCAGAACATCTTTAAGCATTGTCATCTTTTTTTTTGCACCCCTTACTGTCTTTACTGATTTTCATACTATTTGGCATTCAGAAAGTAATAATAAATCTATCGGGAATAATGTCAAGAAGCATAATATTCCAGGCACTATTGAGGTTCGATTATTGCTCAGACATTTAGCTTGAATTGTGTCTTCGTTCTTGTGGCCGTAAAGTTATTCCTTCTGAGCCGCTGTCCACTCTCTCATATGTTTATCCAGCACGGCCAGAGGAAGCGGGCCGTTGCCCAGGATTTCATCATGGAAAGCCCGGAGGTCAAATTTCTCACCCAATCTCTCGGTCGCATAGGCGCGCAGTTCTTTTAATTTCAGCTCACCTATCTTATACGCCAGTGCCTGAGCCGGGTTAGTGATATAGCGGTCTATTTCTACTTCAATGTCATGGAGTTGTTTACTGGAGTTACTTGCAAAAAAATTGATGGCTTTATCACGGCTCCAGCCTTTGGTGTGCAGACCAACATCGACCACCAGCCGAATAGCCCGCCAGATTTCATAAGTCAACTGACCAAACTTGGAATAAGGGTCTTTGTAAAAGCCCATCTCTTCACCAAGACTTTCTGAATACAATCCCCAGCCTTCGCCATAGGCAGTATACCAGCCGCGCTTGCGGAATTCCGGCAGTCCGCTCAGTTCCTGTGCGACGGAAATCTGAAAGTGATGCCCGGGCACCGCTTCGTGCAAAGAGAGCGCCTCCATTTCCCATTTTGGGCGGCTGCTTAAATCATAAGTATTGGCGAAAAATATACCCGGCCGGCCGGCTTCGGCAGAGCCGCCCATATAGTAAGCGGTCGTCTGGGATTTTTCGGCATACGATGGTATCGGTTCTACTCCGTAAGGCAGACGGGGGAGATAGCTGAAAAGTTTTATAAGTTCCGGGTCGGCGCGTTTGCAAATATTGCGATATTCCGTGAGTAGTTCTTCAGCGGTCGTAAAATAAAATTGCGGGTCAGTGCGTAAGAATTCGCAAAAGGCGGCGAAATCACCATCAAACTCGACACTTTCTATAACTTTGTCCATTTCGGCTCGGATACGGGCAACTTCGGAAATCCCGATATTGAAAATCGAATCAGGGGATAAATCTGTTGTCGTGTAATAGCGGCAAAGATATTCATACCACTCTTTGCCGTCCGGCAAAACCGACCAGCCGACTTCTTCGCGGCAGGACGGCAGGTACTGATATAACAGAAACTGGTGCAGCTTGTTAAAGGCTGGCACAATTTCATTGGTATAAATTTCATAGGCCTGGTTTCTGATACGCAGCTGCTCTTCGTTTGGAACCATATCGGATATCTGAACCAGCGCTTTTAAGATCGGTGCCTCGGCAGGGTTTTCTAATATCTGGTTTAAGACTTGCTGAGGAACTTCAGTCATAGTAACCCGCGGCGGCGTGAGACCTTTTTTGAGACCCTCTTTCATCAGGCTGATAGCCTGATCAACTTGTTCGGCAACTCCGTTTAGTCTGGCAAGTATGTCGTTTAAGTCGGAGACAGAATTTGTCGGCATCATTGCCAGCAGCTGGGCTGCGTCCTGTTGAATGCCGCGGCGCTGGGTAATAGGCATAAGTTCACTTTTGAAACGGGAGCTGTCCCTGGAAGTTGCGATTCTTTCAGAAAACAAATCAAAATTCAATTTGTCTTCATCGCTAAGACCTGCGCGGTTAATTTTATCTAAGACTCTAAGAGGCAGTTCAATTTCACTATGGCGCAGTTCATAGCCTTCAAGTGAATTGTCTGTCCAGCGGTCATTCTGCCCGGGGTAACCAACATATGTCGCCCACTCCGGGAATGTCTGCATTTGATGGTCCCAGCTTAGCTCGAACAATTTATGCAGCAACTCAGTGTCACTTAGAGCGTCATTGTTTCTGGCAAGTTTACCAATATTGTTCTCATAGTCAGTTTCTGCTGATACTGAAACCGATGCTATCAGCAATAGCGCGAATGCAATTAAGAGTGTCAGATTTTTTAAGGGCTTTGTCATTGCGTGCTTCTCTGTTTTGAGATTGTTCTATAAAAAAGGCTGCTGCAAGCTATGAATAATTGCCGCCGGCAGCAACCCTTTCTTTAACTAATCATGGCACTCAAAGGTATCGCAGGGCTCTTCTCCGCAGCTATAAGGCGGAGGACCGCCGCGGAAAATTACATCAACCAAAAAAGTAAGGTCGACTATATCAGTTGGCGAGCCGTCGGCATTGACATCTCCTTCACCGGCACAAGTAGGCGGAGGTCCACCATGAAAGATGCGCTGAACAATGAACGCCAGGTCAACAACATCGGCATCCTTGCCGTCGGTATTTAAATCTCCACGGAGATTATGACAACATCCGAAATAGCGAATAAAATTCTGTCCTTTGTCAGCCAGCTCTTTAATTCGCGACGAACCTGTTTGAAAACTTTCTTCGTCAGAGTTACGAACTGTGGCCATTATTGAATAAAATACCAGTGTGTCGCCCGGATTAATATCGATTTGAAATTCGTAAGTCAGTACCGAATGGAGATTGACCTGTTGTGAATCAGAGTGCGAATGTGACCAGGCCCGGAGCCCCGATGTCTCAGACATGTTTTGGTAAAGCTGGTTATCGTCCCAGCCCGAATCAACATAGCGGGTATTTGCTTCGTGATAGCCGCCGTACGGAACAGAGTCCAAAACAAACCATGCCAGACTGTCAAAATCGGCAGCATAACGTTTGTAGTAACCGTAAGACATGCCGCCATAGCGCAAATCATTATCCTGGCACTCTACTGAACTGTCCTGATTAAATTCTGCGCCAAAGCAGTAAAGTAAATTGCGGCTGCCATCGGTCTCGCCGGAGTTTCTGACGCCTGAGTCCGATGGAATATCCCAGTCTATTACTTCGCCGATGACAAGGTCGCTTAGCGCCAGACTGTCAAGCGACCAGACTTTCAGTTCTTTGGTAATGAACTGCTGGTCGGCCTGCCAGACTTTGCCAGTACCAAAATCCCAGGTCTTGGTCATCTGCGGTGCATAGTAAGTACAGAGAAAACCGATGCTGGAATCGTAATTGGTCATAGTGCCGCTCTGCCAGACTTGAAATACTTCGTCGGTTGTCACAGCCGACTCGGAACTGAGTTGATAGATGATACTTGATGAATCAGATTGTGAATGGTAAATGGAATTAGAAAGTATCGTGTCGCCGGAAAATATTCTGCCAACAATGACAGAGCCGTCGTACAAGTACTTGCGGGTGTCACCGGGGATAGAATCGACCGTATCACACTCAAGAGTGTTACTATAGTAGTCCATCCGGACACCAGACAGACCGGCGCTGTCACCCCCGCCAAACTTTCCGTTTACGGCAACGGCCAGCGATATCACACCGGTCGTTATCGTATCATAGTTTGTAGTTGCCGCTGCACTTGCTCCCAAGGCAGCTTTTGAGAATGTCCGCTGCTTATTGTCTGACGAGCCAGATATGGTGACCGCACCTGTAAACAGGCAGAACACAAAAGCAAACAGCAGTTGCCCAAGTTTGCACTTCATGGCATACTCCTTTCGGTTTGATTTTTTTTAGATTCTCTGCGTTACTTGAATGGGAGTCTGGCTGCCCCATCCGCTTGCGGTGGGAATATGGATACCCTGCTTCAACTCCCCCAAGTCTGACACAAGAAAGTCCAAGAAAGGTCCGAAAACAACTTAAAACTTAAAGCGCAAAAGTGGCGACAAGGAATTATTGACAATATTCTCCTTGCGCAGGCATAATTGAGCTATTAGTTTATTATTTACTGGTCAGACAACCAGCTCTTGCAGCCTGGCAAATTGCTTAATCTGACCATATTGAGTCTTGGGGAAGGAGACGTCTATGGATAAGCGATATTTTTTCGTAACTTTCCTCGCCATAATCTTCGCAGCATCGCATTCGATATTTTCAATCGCCGCCGAAAAACCGTCAGAAAAAAGAGATGTTAACCCGATAATCCGGCAGATAGTGGATTACGCCCTGCCGGAGCTGGGCAATTACCCTGAAAAGGGGCCGATTAAGACGACCGGAAAAGGCGCAGCTTCGTTGGGTGCAAGTTCATTTTCAGCTTCTCCCGGAGTGATTATTGGCAATACCTATTATGATTATCAGCATAATAACACGACTGGTCGGATGGTGGGAATCGGGCACAATATTTCAGGCTCGGATACATCTACCTACATTCATTTCACCTGGATGGACCTGCCGGGCCCTGATGTATCCGTTGGCAGAACAGCAGCTTACGTTTATGCCTCAGTTGGTACTGGAGCACTGGGCGGTAATGTTGCTCTCACCTCTCCGCCTGAATATGCAGGTTATTTCAATCTAGAAGTTTCACCGGACAATAGGGCAATTATTTCTGGGCATTACACTCCAGACGGCAACTCAGATAACTATTCTGCTACAGTCTGGTATGACAGCGCCGCTCTGGCCGCCAACTTCAATTTGAGGGCCAGTGTAGATAGTGTTCTCTCGTATTGGGCGAATCCATATATTGGAAGAGACCGTAATACTATCTGGCCGCATCTGGCATTTCAAACCCGGCCAGACGGCAATCATATTACTCACTTAACAGCAGTAACATTTGCCGGGGGGGGCGGCCCGCTTATTCTGTATTACTATCGTAAGGAAGGACACGCCGATAGTTCGTTAGCGGATGGTTCTTTGTCTAGCTGTTTTATACCAGGGGAGATTGACCCTCAAGTTGATGGCTGGGACTGTTCCTGGGTCTATGACACCGCCTGGGCTACTGTGGCGCTTGTTACGGCCTCTAAGAAATCAGGCAAAGTCGCACTGGGCTGGACGGCTAATCTTCCGGAACCGGGCTGCGATACCTGCTCCATCAATACTAGTTTGGGATCTTTGCGAAACATTAATTTCAATGACCTCTATTATCAATCCTCAGATGACTATGGCATCAGCTGGAACCCCAGAGTTAACGTGACTCATTTCGATACTCTTACCGAACGCTGGGGACCATACAACGATATCACTATGCTCTGGACCGGCGATTCCCCAGACGAGGAACTGCATATCGCCTGGGTGGCGACAGATATTGAACGCTATTTGTCAGAAGGAATTTTAGGATTTGGTTCGCGAATTTACCATTGGGCGGAATCTTTTCCGAATGAGGGCTTTGGACCTCGTGTGGCTGCTCAGTTAAGGCAAGACCCCATATTGTGCCAGCCAATGTCCTTCAATTTGCTTTTGGCCAAACCGCAGTTATCGCAGTGCAACAATAATCTCTACATCTTATTTGCTGACCTCTGGGACGGCCACAACGGCGACCCGGCCAATCCCGACTGCTCACAAAGAGCCTATGACGGTTACTATTTTGGTTCGGTCAATGGTGAGCTAATGGTATCAATTTCGGACAACAATGGCATAAGCTGGGACTTGCCACATAATTTGACTAATTCTTTTTCTCCGCACTGCGATTCTGCCACCGGAGCAGTCGGCCAGTGTGAATCTGACCATTTCGCCTCAATGGCGCCATACGGATTTGTGACATCGGCCTCAGATGGGGCAGTTGCCGGCGCCACGGTTATACCTCGACCCGTCTCTTATCCCAATACAGCAGGAACTCCCTGGCTGCCGGTTATGTACATAAATGACAAAGACCCCGGCACAGTCATATTTGACAATTCAACCTGGCGGGACAACCCGGTCAAATTTTTCTATATGGCCTGTGTTGATCCGGGTCAGTACGTCTACCCTGGTACCGGTTGGTGTGATGACCTTATTGGCTGGCCAACTTTCACACCCCCGGGCGTTCAAAAAGACACTTTTGTATGTATAGAAAACACCAGCAATATTCCACTGGAATACTCAGTTCAAAAGGAGGAATTAACAGGACCATCAGGCTGGCTCACTGTGCCGCTTCATGTTCTTCCGATAACTCTTCCGCCCGGTGAAATAGATTTTTTCCCCGTAACATTAAACGCTGGCGGGATTATACAGGGGCAAATAAATAGTCCAGTTGTTGTAGAAGGCAGACTTATCTTGCAAATGACAATAGACGGTTTCTTCTCTGAAGATACCCTTCCAATTAGTTTAATTGTAGCGCCTATCGCGGTTGCTATGTTTATCGACACAATCTCAACCGGAGTTGTTTCGCTAGCGGTCGGACATGATGCTGGGTTCGGATTGGGTGGTGATGCAGGGAAAGCGGGAGTTAGGATGGATTATTTTTATCACCCTGACGAATGCGATACTGTCGATTCAATTCCAGGAAATACAGGGGTCTATCTATATGACGGCAGTATGATATTCGGCAATATCGTAAACGGCGATACAATTCTATCAAACAGCATTTATGGCCAGGGGCCCGGGCATCCGAATTCAATCTACTCTCTTGAATATGAGCAAGAAGATACAACCGGAGAGGTCTTTAATTATTTGAGATTTCCCTCACTCAGCAATGCCGATACCACAATCGGGGCCAGCCTTACATACTATGCACCAAAGATAACCCAGACCTGGGATTTTGGTGGGGGCAGAGTCTGGCACGCTGACCAGCAGTTCATTACCAAGGAATTCAAAATCTGGGCGATAGACAGTGTCGTGCACGAAGGCATGGTGGTAGGCGAAGTCATCGATTGGGACATTCCTGCAGATTTGAAAGATTCCGGCGGTACCAGCTTTGATAATGCTGGTTATATGAATGCC
>JADFPZ010000108.1 GCA_022562075.1 Candidatus Zixiibacteriota bacterium
ATCAATAGCTGTGGCCAGGCCCGTCATTGAGGTATAAGTTGCTGCAGCAACAGTAATATCAGCGGTAGTGTTGGACTGTGTAGCTGATGTTACAGTGTAGTTCAATACGTTAGCTGAGGAACCGCGAGATGATTGGGCGGAAAACGAGAACAGGGACGTTGAAGCGGTTGTGCTTGAAGCCTGTGTCTGAACAGAGAACTGGGCGCCAAGGCTGGCAGATTTGATTCTCAGAGCGCCGGCAGCAGTACCTGTTGCAACAACTTTACCTGCTAAGGCAGTATTGAGGTTAATTTCTGTCTGGAGTTTAGCTGCTATGGTAGCAGTCGTATCACCTGAGGCTACCGCGACCACGAAGGTCTGGTTGCCGCTTGGTGATTCACCATTTTCCTGATAGTTAATGGTGACAGTATAGTTACCAGCATGAGAGGCGGTAGCGGTAGCGACTGCACCCGAAGAAATCATGCCTACGGTAGCAGCAGCAGCAAGTGTCAGGTTGTTACCAAAGGCATCTGCCAGGGTAACGGTTCCTGAACGCTTGCGGGCTACGTCTGAAGCCTGCACAACGTCAACGTTGTGGATTGCTTCAGTCAGGTTGACCGGATCACCTGTGGTATTGAGCAGGCTGAGTCCGAGTGAAGTTGTGTTCAGCGAAGCAGTTGAGCTTGCTGTCTTGGTGGCGGTGATGGAATGCTGACCGTCACTCAAGAAAGATTCTTTGATGGTGATGCCGGAGCTGTTTGAGCTGGTGATAGTAGCGGTATTGGCATTTGAACCGTCAATCAATTTCTTCGAACCGAACTGCGTATTGGCAGCGATACGATCGATTGTCTTGACAGCATTGTCAATTTCCGCCTGGTCAGCAGCAAGCTGGTCGGCTGAGTTGAAACCTTCGTTGGCCGCGTGAATGGCCAGTTCTCTCATCGAAATCAACAGACTGCTGATTTCGGTCAGGGCGCCTTCAGCGGTCTGGATCATGCTGATAGAACCTTCCGAGTTCTGGATGGCGCGGTTAAGACCGGCAATCTGAGCACGGAACTGTTCTGAAATCACCAGACCGGCAGGATCATCGGATGCTTTGTTGATCCTAAAACCGGACGACAATCTCTGCATTGACTGCTGCAACGAATTTGTTGTGTTCAACAAATTACGATGCGCATTGAGCGCTGCAATGTTGTGGTTAATTGCTAGTGACATTCTTCTCCTCCTTGGAGATTTGCGGGATTACCTTATCCCGTCCGTTCAGTGTTGTTTAGTTGCTTGCTAATATATGTCACTTCCAATGTTGATGACTATCCTGTCAGAGTAGAAATCCTGTATACTCCTGTCGAGCTGTCGTGCCCTTTCCTATCTGTGCGAAGTCTTACTTGAGAGACTTTTTGCTATTACAAGAATTTCATCGGCAAAAGCACCGGTACCTTAATAAATCTAGCCAAAAAACTGAGAAAAATTTGTAGAAAACTTGCTAAACCTCAGTTACAACTTCAGTGATTTCAAACAGCCGTTTTTGGGCCTGTGCGAAGTCCGGAGCAAGTCTCAGGACGCGTTCAAAACCAAGCCTGGCTGAGTCTATATGCCCCATTTGAAGGTAGCATTCGGACAAATTGTAAAGTGATTCATGATCTGAGGGGTCTGATGCGAGAACTGTTTCATAATGCGACACTGCTGAAGAATACTGACCAGCGTTGGCATGTAGATTTGCTGCCATGCGAGCAATTTGCTGGTCCTGTCGGTTTGTCTCCAGGTATTTATCTAAATAGGCGACTGAATCTGAAAGCTGACCTGCTCCAATAAGAGTTAGTCCAAGATTCCTGTAAACGATATCCGGGACGTTTTCAAGTTTTGCTGCTTTGAGATAATATCCTTTGGCTTCCTCATACTGTTTCATTTTGAAATAGCAGTTGGCCAGGTCATTTAAGATGGCGGGGTCACTGTTATCTATTTCTATCGCTTTGCGGTAGCACTTGATAGCCTGCTCTTGATTGCCCTTGGACAAAAACAGATGTGCAGCAGAAGCGAAGATCTCTTTGGGTGAGTCTGAGTGACCGGCAGCAGCCTCGATAAGCTTAACAGCGCTTTCGAGTCGATTGCCGTTTATGAGTTCAGATAGTTCGTCAAGAATCTCTTTTTGACTCTCAGACGGCTCTGCACTTAGTGACTTTTTCATCGTTTCGATTCTGGTTTGAACATCAAGATGGTTGCTGTTGACATCTGCGGTTTTACGATAATACTCCAGAGCAGTTTCGAATTTTTCAGTTAATTCATAAATCAGCGCCAGCCCGTAGAATGCCGCTGCCCGGCTGTCCGGGTTGAGAAGAATGATATTGTCAGTTTCTGAAGTCGGCTTGTATTTGGCCTGTCTGTCCAGATATGTTTTGTATGAATCTATAGCTTTATCAATTTCCTGAGTATGAGTGTATATATGGCCGAGCAATAACAACGGGTCCAGGTAGTCTTTCTTATAGCTAAGTGCTCTTTCTGCAAATATCAGCGCTGCTTTGTAATCTTTCTTATAAAAATATGCCCAGGCTAATTGGTCCAGACTCATCAGGTGAAGATTTCGGGTATGTAAGTCATCAGGATCGGAAATTTCTATGGCTCTTTTGGCGAATACTATAATCTCATCGCTAAATTTGGCTGGATCGTCTTTAGAGCGGCCGCGATAAAGCTGAGCCAGATTATATAATGCAAAAGCATTTCGGGGGTCTTCTTCGAGCTGTTTTTCAAGCAGCGCTTTGGATCTTTCAAATTTGGCTTTCATCTGCTTAGGGCTCAAATCATAGCCGAGATGCTTTAGCTTAACGTCGGCACGTACGATAGAGGCGTCCTCTGGGAATTCTAAACGATTGTGCACAATGCCTTCGTAGCGAAGTTCCATATCTCTTTTGAACAACCTTATTGATGGCAAAAATGTAGTCATTTCCTGGTTGTCACCGTAGACAGAGTAAACATTGATTGAAACAATCGAATGATTGTCTGAGTTTATCAACCCCTGAAGTTTGGGTATGTCTTCTTCGCACAGGCGCTCATCGGCATCGATGACAAAAATCCAGTCCGATGTGGCCTGCTCCAGAGAATAGTTTCTAGCTTTAGAGAAGTTACCTTCCCATTCCTGATGATAGATTTTTGCTCCATAAGATTGGGCAATTTCGACTGTCTTATCGGTGGAACCGGTATCTACTATGATAATTTCATCAACCCAGCTGCGGATAGATTTAAGGCAATCCTCCAGCAGTTCTTCTTCGTTCTTGACAATCATGCAGGCAGAGACAGTGCGGTAATTTTCGACCGTTTGCCTGAACATTTTAAGTTCATCTATCTGGCGGCAGAAGGTGAGACCTTCTTTAATTGCTTCGATTGCCGCTTCGTTTTCTTTCCTGTGATAATGCAGCTTAGCCAGATTTAAATATGGCAGATGGTTGCCATGATCTGCTTTGATTGCTTTTTTAAACTGTTCTATAGCATTGTCGAATTCTTTTTTCTCAAAAAAGGCGCTGCCGATTATATTGAGCAACTGAGACAGATGTGATGTCCTGCCGCAATAAGGTGGATACTTTGGCTGCGTTGATAAAAGAGACAGAAATCTGTGGCCGGCTTCGATTGACTTGTCATATTCCCTCAATGACAACTTGACAAAACTAAGCATATACTGGAAATCTATTGAATCCGGGAATTCTTCCAGTCCCAATTCCATTACTCTTTCAGCTTCCAGTAACTCTCCGCTATTTGAATAGCCGATTGACAATAAGACGTAGTATTTAAGCCTTTCGTTTGTATTAGGCTTTATATCTTTGACTGCGATAGATTTCAGAACGGCTGGAATGCGTGTTTCTTGATTCACATTATAATAGTGCTCCGCAAGTGAAAGAGCGGTAATAAAGTCATTAGGATTTTCGAGCAGTGCATTTTCAAGCGTTTTTGGATTTACAGAAACTACTGCTTTTTTGGCGAAGTGCTGAGAGGGATAGTTGCCTTTTTTTGGGCTCTTTTTCTTTTTTTCTGATTTCTTCTTAGACATTGCTCATCCTATGCCATGCTACTAAACACTGACAACTTTCCTGCTGTTTTCGATGACAACTTTGTTCATTAAGCGGGATATCTGGCTGAACTTGTCATCAAGATTGTATCTGTTACTTATGAACTTACGATTTATCTGAGCCTGTTTGGAGCTGTCGTTTTTTTCGAACTCCTTGACGAGTTCAAGGCAGGCGTCCGGGTCGGCATACAAGTGCTCTTCGGGGTATAAATGTTTGGCGCCATACCAGTTATGAATAAGCGGCATAAGGCCACTGGCCATGCCTTCGGCAATAGAATAATGAAACGATTCAAACAGAGAGGTAGAGATTACATAATCCTTATCTTTGTACCATTCCGGCATATCTTTTACCCAGCCACAGAATTCTATAGGGAGGGGACTTTCTTCTAGAAAGTTATCAAAGTATAACTTTATGCGCGGGTCCTGATGCAGACCTGCAATATGAAATGTAAATTCCGGGTCGTATTCATAAATCTTTTTGAAGCAATAAAGAAGCAGAGCCGGATTCTTCTTATAGTTTATGTAACCTACCGAGGCTATCTTTTTCCCATAAGTTTTATTCTCCGGAATCGTAAAGCGGTCTATGTCCACCCCGTTGTGTATTACGGTCTTGGGTACCGTGCTGGCAGAAGGTTCGCCAACCAGTTCCATGACCGATTTATTTACAAATATTAAATGGTCGACATTTTCCCAGTTAACCTGCGACGGCATCTCTGTAAAAGCCTCATAGCTGTGCAGGCGGCAGATTATCGGGCAGGTTTTGGGAAGTCTGGAAGCTTCTATGACAAGATTATCGCACCATTCAAACCAGGCTAAGTCTACAGAATTAAGCAGTTCGCTCATGCTCTGTCCGGAGTCTGCCGAGTACTCTGTAATCTGGTTATTGTCATCTTCAAGACGTTTGATGATATCTGTTACAAATGCTTTATGATTAGCAAAAATTGCGATTTTCTTACCGGTAATGCAGTCGCTTAGAACCGCTTTGCCAGATTTAATTGTTACGGTGGGATTTTCAGAAGATTCACGGAAAATTTTGTCTTCCCATGATTTTATATCATTTACAGTTTCATTTGAAAGTCCGGGTAAGGCTCTATTTTGATCAAGCAATTCCCTGCCCCATTCTTTCTGATTATGCTCAGCAGCGAACTCCATTGCATTTTTCCTGGCCTGAGTGTAATTAGGATTGAGTTTGATTGCCCTGGCGAAACATTCTTTTACTTTGTCTATGTTGCTTTTGTTTATCCAGATTACGGCCAGGTCGTTGTAAACATCGGCATCTTCCGGATTGACAGAGGCAATCGTTTCAAAATGTTCAATAGCCTGGTCCGGCCTTCCACCGGACATCGCCAGAAGTGCACTATTATAGAGGGCGTCTATGTTCTTTGGATCTGCTTTTAGCGCCAGTTCAAACGAGCGACTGGCTTCATCCTGTTTGTCCAGACTCAAGGCGACCAATCCGGCAGTTACCCAAAGCTGCGGATCATCGGGGCTTTGACCAGCCAGGGTATGTAAAATCGGCAATGCCTCAGCCAGTTGATTATTCTCAAGTAAATTATTGAGGTTTTTTATGAATTTTTCGTGGGACTTGTTGTCTGTCTCAAGCTGCCTTCCTGGCGCTTTTTCATGCTTTTCCAATGTTGTTGCTCCGGACTTTTTTATTATTCGAATGTCTTCATCTGCCGAACGATCCTTGCTGCTGCCGGCGGTCAAGCTCCTACCGGTTCTTCCACAACTTCTTCCAACGGTTCTTCGGTAGTCATGGCAGCTTTTTCTTCTTCATCAAATACCCGATGTTTAATCCGATAGCCTGAATTGACCAGCACCAGCTGCTTAGCCTTGTTGTTTTCTGTATTAATCAGGATTGGTCCCTGCAAGTTGATTGTCATATCGGCCCACTCGTTGGGGACGGAGGCTATAACGTAGGTTTCAATATGGGCTGGATTTTGGGCCTCGATTTCAGCGATTTCATTAGGATTGATATCAATTCTATAGCCGTTGTAAAAGATTGCCGGGTTAACTACAATAAAAGCCACTGCCGGGTCATTGACCGATTGCAGCCACATGAACGGCTTAAATTCTTCAAGTTCTACCAAACAGTATTTAGTCAACTCTTCAAATCCAAGTACCGGCTTGGCCATGGTAATAATTTTGTTTTCCGGAATCTCAAGCGGTCCGAATTTCAACGTGTTTATTAACATTCTTTATGCATTCTCCTAATACCTATCTCAAAAATTGCAGCAATGTCGGTTGAATGATTCTTGCCGAAGCCATCAGTGCAGCCTGATAATTATTTTCATAAGTTGCCAGTTGTATTACCAGTCTTGCCAGATCGGCGTCTTCTACGTCAGATAACAGTTTTGTAAAACTTAAATCTCTGTTGATCAATCGTATATCCGTAGATTCCAGACGCACGCCCCTGGCACCGACAGTAGCTCTTTGATTCAGCAGGTGCTGTAAGGCATTGTCTATGTGTTCCAGAAGCAAGCCGCTGCCTTCCTGGTCATTGTTTTCCAGCGCGTTTTGGAGTACCATCATAGTGCCTATCAGGTCGCTGGCACCAAACAGTCCCAGTTTTTTTGCGGTTCTGCCACCTGATACTTCTTCAATAGCCAATGAACGGGTCGGGTCATTATTGATTATCTCTATCCCTGACCCTGCGGCATTGATTGAAGCGGTGACATTTAGACCCGAATTATTTATAGCGTCCAGCATATCCTGGACAGTCACAATTAAGGAATCACCCAAATCAATGACCCGGCTCATTTCTCCGTTTTTTATAATTATTTCACCGAGAGAGAAGCCCAAGCCGTTATTGAATTCGGTTACGTTGGCAGTGGCTAATAGAATCGGGTTTAAATCATCACCAATCAGGTCACTATTGAATTTACCAAGAATACCCAGTTCCTCGGCAGTTGTTCCGACCGTATCGAAGATTTCAAAATTTACATTAGGATTCAGATCCTGTCCTATAAGCTGCGCACCTACTGAACCGACGATTCCAAGATTGGCCGCCGTTGTTGATTCTGGGCCAATTTCTCCAATAATAAGCCCCAACGGTACACCATTTGTATCATTTATTTCAAGTCCTGTACCGGCAGCATTTACTTGCATTGTAACATTACTGACACCTGCCGCAGCGACCTGGGTATTAAAGCTGTTGATCACATCGGCAATAGTAGAATCGCCCGAGATATCAACTTCGAAATCTATTCCAGCACCATCTGTAACTTTAAACCTGCCGGGAATCATACTTACGCCGGTACCGTTATTTAAAACACTTAATGAAGTCTGGTTTGAAATTAATCCGTTTTGCGTTGTCACAAATTTGATGTTGTTGCCTTCAGCACCGAGTTCGGCTGTCAGGTTAGTTATGCCGTCAGCTGTCAGGCGGGTATTGATGACATTAAGGACGTCATTTATATCAATTGCGGCCCCAAGATTGATAATCGAATTGATACCCAGATTATAATCTGAGATTGTAATAGTGCCCGGTGGCATGGTTATGCCTGTACCGCCTTTTAAGTCTGTCAGCAACGTTGTGGCGGTAATGGAGGTATTGTAATCTGCTGTCTGTCCCAGTATGGTAACCTGCTTTAAGAAAACGTTGCTGCCAATTAAGTTTACGTCAAATCTCGAAGATGAACCTATCTGAAATTGAATATTCCCCGTATCGCCAACGTAGCGGGCGCCAGTTGCAGACATTATCATCGGTTTGATATTTGTCTTAAATCCGGCAAAGATGGATTTGCCTTCAAGCTCATCATTGGCAATCTCAATAATTCTTTCGAGCATAGAGCTGACTTCTCTGGCCGAAGCCAGCCTGGCATGTTCATCAAATGTTTCATCGGCCATGGCAACAGCCAATTCACGGGCAGACGACAACATCGAGTTGATGTCGGCCAGGGCGTTATCATAAACGCCCATCCAGTTTTGTCCCTGTGCTATGGCTCCGCGATATTGCTGAATTTTTGAGAGCTCTTTGCGGTAGTCCAGATCACGGATGGTACCGATCGGGTCATCGGACGGTTTGTTTATCCTGCGACCGGATGACATCTGCTTTTGCAACTCCAGAAATCGGGCAATCGCCCTCTGGGTATTAAAAGAAACATTTGCGGCTATGACACTGTTAGTTACTCGCATTTTTGATTTGTCTTCGGGCTACCTGTTATTTCTCGGTTTATGATTGAAATTGCTTCGTTTCTTTCTGGGCCTGTTCTCTTTGTAACCGATAAACGGTTTTTTATCTAAAGATGCTTTTCCCTGAAATTTCCCTTTCAACATTTTGACAACACTCATCAAATCATCCTTTATCGACTTTGATGCCTTACGATTTTCTTCCTGAATTTTCAGGTAAATCTCCTCGCGATGTACTATAACATCCGGCGGGGCATCTATGCCGATACGTACCTGGCGTCCGTGGATACCAAGTACGCATATTTTTATGTTGTCGCCGATCGCTATCGACTCGCCTAACTTCC
>JADFPZ010000109.1 GCA_022562075.1 Candidatus Zixiibacteriota bacterium
ACTCCACCTGCTGCCACTGCTTCTTTGCCGTTGGTGATTAGAAGAACTTCGGGGCTAAGCTTATGTTCCTTTTCGTCGAGCGTCTTGAATATTTCATTTTTTCTGGCTCGGCGCACGACGACTTTATCTGAGCCGAAACGATTCAAATCAAAAGCATGAAGCGGGTGTCCGCATTCCAGCATTACAAAGTTGGTAATATCGACAACATTGTTAATCGGTCTGATACCGCACATCAGCAGCTTTTTCTTGAGCCACCAAGGGGAATCAGCAACAGTGATATCTTTGATAATACGAGCGGCGTATCTTGGGCAGGAAGCTGTGTCTTCGATTTCAACTTTAATATATTTGCTGGATTTCTCGATTGAAGGCTTAATCTTGAATTTAGGACGGATAATTTTTGATGAAGATAGCGTTGCAATATCGCGGGCCACTCCCATGGCGGACATTGAATCGCCGCGGTTTGGAGTCAGTTCAAAAGTCATAATATAGTCGTCGTAATCAAGAGCTTTGGCCAGAGACATTCCGACCCTGCACTTATCATCGAGAACTAAAATGCCTGCGTGGTCCAGCGAAATACCAAGCTCGGATTCGGAGCAGATCATTCCTGAAGATTCTATGCCGCGAATGCGGGTTTTTTTTATTTCTAAACCGCCGGCAAGCTTGGCACCAAGTTTAGCGACCGGCACTTTCTGGCCTACCTTGAGATTTGGGGCACCACAGACCAGTTCGAGCATTTCTTTGCCGATATCGACTGTCGCCTGTCTTATTTTATCAGCGCCAGAAACAGGCTTAATATCGAGAACTTTACCGACTACAACTTTGTCAAAGTATCTGACAGTCGGCTCTATATCTTCGCAGGCGGTGCCGCACAGAGTCAGGCGGTCACCCATCTCTTCGGCGGGCCACCTGGAGCCGGTAAGTTCGACAAGCCAGCTATAAGGAAGTTTCATTTTAGAGAAACTGCCTTAAGAATCTAACGTCGTTATTAAAAAACATCCGGATATCAGTTATTTTATGTTTTAACATCGCCGGTCGCTCTACGCCCATTCCAAAGGCATAGCCGGTGTATTTTTCGCTGTCTATTCCGGCATGCTCTAATACATTTGGGTCAATCATACCGCAGCCAAGTATTTCCAGCCATCCCGAATACTTACAAAGCTGACAGCCTCTGCCATCGCAGAGAAAACAGGAGATATCAAGTTCCGCAGATGGCTCCGTAAATGGAAAATACGAGGGGCGGAATTTATATTTCAGTCCTTTCCCAAAATACTCTCGGCAGAAAGCTACCAGCGCGCCTTTTAGGTCAGCCATTGTCACTCCTTCGTCGACCATGAAACCGTCTACCTGATAGAAGGCAACATGGGAGCGGGTGGTTATTGTTTCGTAGCGGAAGCAGAGTCCGGGAGTTATTATTTTTATGGGCGGTTTTCTCTCGGCCAGTAT
Organism: Candidatus Zixiibacteriota bacterium; assembly: GCA_022562075.1. GTDB lineage: Bacteria > Zixibacteria > MSB-5A5 > GN15 > FEB-12 > JACZWU01. The sequence continues at coordinate 1,444 of JADFPZ010000109.1, forward strand.
TCTTGACTGTACCGGTGTGGTATGAGTACGAAGGAGCCGTCCGCCTTCCACAAAAAAAGTGTCCTGCATATCGCGGGCCGGATGGTCGGGCGGAAAGTTCAGAGCTTCAAAATTGAAATAATCGGTTTCAACATGGGGTCCGTGGGCAATTTCAAAACCCATGCCATAAAAGATCTGGCAGATCTCCCCCATGACCTGATTGATAATATGGGGGGCGCCCACTCTGGGGGCTGTGCCGGGCAGGGTCGGGTCGAAGATTGTCTTTATACCTGAAGGTGCAAATACTGCCTGTTTTTCTTTAAGTAAGTTTTCGAGCTTTACTCTAAGTTTGTTAGCAGCAGCGCCTATCTGCTGGCGTTTTTCGGGGGGGACATCTTTTAGCTGTTTAAGAACAGCAGTAACTTTTCCTTTTCGTCCCAGATATTCGACCTGAATGGCATTAAGCGAATCGAGCGAATCGGAGTTTCCGATTCGCTCAAGAGCTTCTTTTTCTAACTGAATAATCTGTTCAAGAAGCGGCATTTATATATTCGAGTTTTAATTTATTTGACTGTAGCCATCTCTGCCAGATTCTTGAAGGTAGCCATATCACGGGCGGCTATATCTGCCAGCATCTTTCGGTTTAAGTTTACGCCGGATTGTTTTAGTCCAAACATAAGAGTAGAATAATTTGTACCACAAATTTTGGCTGCTGCTGAGATACGAGTTATCCATAAAGAACGGAATTCTCGTTTTTTATTTCTTCTGTCACGGTAGGCGTATTTGAGCCCCTTGTTGACTGTTTCAACAGCTGTTTTATACAGGCGGCTGCGGGCGCCATAGTTGCCCCGGGCACGTTTGAGGACTTTTTTGTGTCTCTTATGGCCGGCAACTGTATTTCTGGATCTTGGCATTAAATTTTACTCCTGAATCAATCCCAACAAGCTATTGAATTAATCTATTTACTCTCTTAAAATCAGCTTTGGACACCAGAGTTGACTTTCGCAGGTTGCGTTTGCGCTTTGGTGATTTCTTGGTCAATATGTGCCCCTTGTAGGCACGATTTCTTTTTATCTTACCGGAGGCCGTTCTCTTAAATCTTTTGGCGGCTGCGCGTCGTGTTTTCATCTTCGGCATATCTAAAATTTCCTTCCTAGCTGGCTAATATAGTAAATTTTTTCACTCTTCGCTTGATGTTTTTTCAACTTTTTCCAGATTAGTCTGTTCGGTCCTTTTGTCTTCAGACTTACCGCTGTGTGCTTTCTTTAACTCTTTCATTATCTGCGAGTTAGGGGACACAACCATGCTCATTGTCCGGCCTTCCATCTTGGGGGCTGACTCAACATCGGCAATTTCTGATATATCCTCAACAAGCCTTTGCAAAAGTTTTCTGCCCATTTCGGTATAAGCCATTTCACGGCCGCGAAACATGACAAAAGCCCGGACTTTACTGCCTGAGCTTAGAAACTCTTTGACATGCTTGGTTTTAAACTGATAATCATGCTCGTCGATTTTTGGCCGATAGCGCATTTCTTTCATCTGGAAAGAGTGCTGTTTCTTCTTGGATATTCGCTCTTTTTTGGATTGCTCGTATTTGTATTTTCCGTAATCGAGAATCCGGCAGACAGGAGGTCGGCTGGTTGGCGCAACTTCGACCAAATCAAGTCCGGCATCTCTGGCTCTTTGTATCGCCTCGTTGGTTGGTATTATACCTACCTGCTCTCCTTCTAACCCGATAAGCCTTATGGGAGAGATTCTAATAGTTTCGTTTACGCGCAGCTTCTTTTTGCTTGTTATAAGTTCCTCCTGGTCAACATTTTCTTATAAGCCTTTTCCAGCTATTTCTGTGGCAAGCATTTCAATTGCTTTTTCAATCGACATAGGGCCCTGGTCGCCATGGGCATGTTTTCTGACCGAGACCGTTTTGGACTCTACTTCCTTGCCCCCAACTATAAACATATATGGCACTTTCATCAACTCCGAATCGCGAATTTTTGCCCCAATCTTTTCGGAGCGATCGTCTACTTCTACTCTGATATCAGCGGAATTGAGTTTTTCCGAAATTTCGTTAGCAAACTCTATGTAATTATCTGTTATCGGCAGAATCTTGACCTGAACCGGCGCCAGCCAAAGCGGGAAATTACCGCCATAATGCTCCAGCAGCACCCCGAAAAATCTTTCGATTGAGCCCAGCAAAGCCCGGTGAATCATATAGGGTCGCTTTTGCTTGCCGTCGGAATCGATGTAATTCATATCAAATCGTTCCGGCAGAGAAAAATCGAACTGTATCGTAGAGCACTGCCAGGAACGGTTCAAGGAATCTTTAATTAAAATATCAATTTTGGGGCCATAGAAAGCACCGCCGCCTTCATCTATTTCATATTTTAAGCCGGCTTTGTCAAGAGCCAATTTGAGCCCTGCTTCGGCACGCAGCCAGTCTGCCGGGTCACCTATCGCTTTTTCAGGTCTGGTTGAAAGCAGTATATCGTAGTTCTTGAAGCCAAACGAAGCCAGAATGTGAGTGCAAAAATTAAGCGTCCAGCTTAATTCTTCTTCCATCTTGTCTTGCGCCACAAAGTGGTGGGCATCGTCCTGGGTAAAGCCGCGTACTCTAAGCAGACCGTGCAGAACTCCGGGGCGCTCGTAACGATAGACAGTACCAAGCTCCGCCCAGCGAAGTGGTAAATCACGATATGACCAAAGTCGGGACTTATACATAATAATATGAAAAGGACAGTTCATTGGCTTGAGTTGATACTGGTGCTGGTCGACTTCCATCGGACCGAACATACTCTCACTATAGAAATCAGTATGGCCGCTCCGCTCCCACAAAGATCGATGGGCAATATGCGGAGAATAGAGCAGCTCATAGCCATATTTCAGGTGTTCCTGGCGCCAGAAATTTTCAATTTCATTTCGGATACGACTGCCTCTGGGCATCCATAAAACCAAACCGGCGCCAACTTCTTCAGAAAAAATAAACAGTTCCAGCTGTTTGCCAAGCAGCCGATGATCGCGCTTTTTGGCTTCTTCCAGAAGTTCAAGATGTTCATCCAAGAGTGATTTCTTGGGGAAAGATACTCCGTAAATTCTCTGGAGCATTTGTCTTTTTTCATCTCCGCGCCAATAAGCTCCCGAAGTTGAAGTCAGCTTAAATGCTTTGACAATTCCAGTATTGGGAATATGGGGACCACGGCAGAGGTCTTCAAATCTCGACTGGTAGTAGAAAGTAACAGTTTCGCCTTCAATTCCTTCTAATAGCTCTACTTTGTAAGTCGCGTCTTTTGACTTAAAATATGCGATCGCCTCTAATCGGTTTTTTACCTGACAGCTGAATACGGCTTTTTCTGAAGCGATTTCTTTCATCCGCTTTTCAATGCGCTCCAGGTCTTCGGGAGTAAATGGCTTATCGACTTCGAAATCGTAGTACCAGCCGGTATCTATCGGCGGGCCTATAGCAAGCTTAGCCTTTGGGAAAAGTTCCTGTACTGCCTGGGCCATTATGTGCGAACTGGAATGCCAGAAAACCTGGCGGCCTTCGGGATCATTAAAAGTAAGTATTTGTACCGGCGCACTGTCTGCAACCGGCCGGCTTAAGTCAATTACATTGCCGTCAACTTTTATGGCCACGGCTTCTTTGGCCAATCGGGGCGAAATTGACCTGGCCACATCGAAACCGGTAACGCCTGATTCGAAATCTCTTACTGAGCCGTCCGGAAATTTTATTTGCACATTTGACATTTTCTTTCAGTTCCTAAAACAGGAAAACAAGAACTCGAAATCCTTTTCATCTACCGTTTTCGTAACAACATACCAACATAATGGTGGGCGATAGTGGATTTGAACCACTGACCCCTTGCATGTCAAGCAAGTACTCTAACCAACTGAGCTAATCGCCCATATACTGTTTATGGTCGAAACCAATAAACGGCCTGTGGCCGTTAAGGCTAATTCATATAATTTTATATCGATAATGTCAAGGCTATAGTTCAGGCTAAGACAAAGTTATGACCAAAGTTAGGGAGATTTTCTGATTCCTGGACGGTTCTTGAAAGGATCCATGACATTCGCTTCATCCGATAAGGCATACTCAGTGCACTCAAGAGCCGAGAGCTTTAGACACCGGCAATCTGAACAAATGTTTCGGCTTTCAGGTACTCTTCCTTAAGCCTTTCACACAGGTCGGGTATCATATCTTCGGAGATTCCGAGCTTTTCTAAGGCTCCGTCTTCAAGCTTGTCGTTAAACAGTTCTTCATCATCATCAAAGAAAGACTTTTTGGCAATGAAGTTCCCGACGTGAACTACGTATGGGGCCAGCAGTTCAACCGGGCATTTGCTGGGTTCGTGGTGAAAGACAATGGCATGCTGAAGTTTTGTGGGCAGTTTCCATTGGGTACCTAAAAAACCACCAATCTGGGCATGATTATAGCCGAACACCATTTCTTCAAGATCGTAATCAGAAGTCGTAGTATCGGTTTGTCGGCGCTCAACTAATTGCTTAAATTCGTCAGGCAAATAGCAGGCGATTATGATTTTACCTATATCGTGCAGAAGGCCTGCTGAAAATGAAGAATCAATATCAACCGGTTCATTTGTATCGGACTTACCGGCAACCAGCCGGCTAGCCGAAGCCACAGCTAGCGAGTGCCGCCAAAAATGGTCCTGGTACTGGCGGTCGAACGAATCGCCATGGAACATATCGAGGACTGAAGCAGACAAGACAAGGTTACGCACCGCTTCCATACCAATAATCACTACGGCTTGTTTGACAGTCTCAATTTCACGAGGTAAACCGTAGAAAGCAGAGTTTGTAAGTTTGAGCACTTTGGCAGAAATGGCCGGGTCTTCCTGAAGAATTGAAGCTACCTGTGCTGCGCTGGCATTATCATCGCTTAAAGCTTTTTGAATCTGTTGAAAAACAATCGGAGGAGTCGGTAGGTTATTAATATTTGAAATAACTTGAATGACTTTGTTGTCTATAGCTACTGCTTCCATATGTTTACCGTCAGTTTATGCGAAGAGAGCCTATATTTCCTCGGTCAGCCTCTTGACGACTTTCTCAATAACATCATCACAATTGTAAAAGCCTGATTGAACCCGTCTTTTTAACATCTCAATCTTTTCGCTTCTGTCCGAACCTTTGGTATGAGATGACTTTTTCTTTCTACTCGTTTTCTTCGGATTTTCATCCTGATGTTGGCTTTCCATAAGCATATCTGCACTTCCTTCTTCCGATGCGGCGGTGCTTCCGCTTTTTATTCTTCTTACCTTTTACCCGGTCAATTATTTCCATCCACAAAATATGGAGAGCTGTCCGGCTCACCCATATAGTTTATGATTTTATGGCTATTTTTGAGCTTGTTTAATTCCTCTCTTATTCTGTCGTAGCGTCCCTGCAGATACTCTTCGCAATCGCTGACAATACTAATACTCCTTTTAATCAGAGTGGCAATACTATTGGTCAGCTTTTTTACTTCCGGCAAAGTTGAGGCCATCTCAAATATTTCCGGGCTGCGGGCTTTTAAAAGCGCTACCTTTTCATCTGATTGCTTGATTCGAGCGTGAAACCTTTGAATTTCAGCGAACAAGTCAAGCAAGCGGTCATCTTTGTTAAATTTTATCTGATCTCTTTGTTTATCGAGCATAATATAGAGCGACTGGTAAAACGTATACTCTTTCTTTAAAACCGTCAAAAGATCCTGTTCTAATTGATTGAGCGCCTTGTAGTCCATTGTTCCCATATAATTTAAGCCGACGTTACAAATTTTGGTTTTGCACCGTTATGACCTGTTTCAGCTTCATTTCCGGCGCCGTTATTTTGCTGATCTTTCAGCCCCTGCCAGCCTTCCCTGACATTCTTCAGCACACTTATATTATCGTCAATAATTTGCAAATCTTTTGTAGCTTGAGCAATATCAGTCTGACTCAGTACAAATGCATAAATCTTACCTAATCTCTCGGCAATTTCTCCACCATTATCGGGGTCCAAAGTGGTATAAAGATGGGTCAAAAATTTCTTAGCTCTTTCCATCTTTTCGTAGCCGCCGTTTAAGTCGTTTTTGCTATACAATTCGGCGGCCTCTGTGAAAGCTCCGATTGCTCCATCATATACTTTTAAGATTAAATCTACCTGTGATAATCCAAGTGTACTGGTAGACTCATAGGCCTTTAAATGATTATTCATAGGTTGGAAATTCTAATTTCTGCTTCTGCCAAGAATCCAGTTTGCGTTTAGTGAATTAAGCTGAGTAGTAAGAAACTGGCCAACGCCCTGGAGTCGTCCCAGTGAAGTTTCCAGTTCAATGAATTGCTCTATTAAGGATTGCCTCCTGAGAGCCAGTCTTTCGTCTATCTCACCAATTCTTTTGTTAAGATCTTCTATCTGGTTTTCTGTTGCATTGATTCTGCGGTCAAAGGTACCTTCTCCGACAGCTATAACTGAATCTACGAATTCATCAAGCTGTGAAGCAATGCCGCGGGTAACGGTAACTATTGCTTCGGCACCGGCTATTAGCTGCGTAGAGTCAAGATCAATTAAGAGCTTCAGTCCGTCTGTCTTAAGATTGCCTTCTTTGCCGGTAAGAAACTGCCCCAATCCTTCGGCCGTTTCACCATTGATAGTACCCTCGACATCAACGCCGGCATAGGCAGTACCGCCGGTCAGACCTAATATAGCGTGGGCTGAGTTAGACTGCGAAGCTACGATTTCTATTTTGGAATTCGTTCCATAGCTGCTGCTGGTGAATTGGACATAGCCGGTACTGCCACCAGTGGAGACCCATTCTACTTCAATTCCCTGCTTTCCGATTTTTGCGTCGGCCTGTATCTTTTCTTTGAGTTCATTAATCAATTCTGCAGTAGTATCATAGGTGGCCTGCGTCAGGATAATTTCATTTGATTCAAGTTTATTGACTTTGATTTTAATGCGGCTATTGCTGCTGTCGATGACAATCGGAGTTGAGGCAGGGTTGGTAATGAC
>JADFPZ010000110.1 GCA_022562075.1 Candidatus Zixiibacteriota bacterium
GCCAGGATTACAAATACGCGCATGAATACGAAGACGCTGTCACCGACCAGCAGTATTTCCCGGATGAACTAAAAGGCCGTGAGTACTATAGTCCCAAAGATGTCGGGCGTGAGAGCAGGTTGGTTGAATATCTGAGCAAATACAAAGCTCTCAGGAAGAAGCTGGCCGAGGAGAAGTAGGGGCTGAATATATTCAGCCCGAAGTACGTGCCTCATCATTCTTGGTGAGTCTGTTCCCGTGAGGATCCCACGGCAAGCGGTGGACGACCCCCAGATATTTTGTCTTTCCAGCGCAGGCTGGAATCCATCTTTGTAATGTCATACTTCGACAGGCTCAGTATGATGTTCACGAATGAGATTGCCGCTTCGCTTCTCGCAATGACGGGGTCAAGCTTCGACAAGCACAGCACGACGTGCCGGAGCCGTTTGCGTCACCCTGAGCCCGCCACACGATGCAAAGATGGTTTCCCGCCTACGCGGGAATGACAAAGAGAGCGAAAACTTTTCGGTTGTTCTGACTCAAAAAATTTCGTAAACTCTCACATTGTCGATCTAACCGGTTAACTAAAAAGGATATTATTTGCAGGCATTCGCAGATTTCTGGTCAAGTGCAGTTGACATCGCCTGGGGCTTACCGCTGGTAGTTCTATTAGTATCATCCGGTATATATTTTACAATCAGTTCAAAATTCCTGCCGTTCAGAGCGCTTCGCCACGCCATAGATATTTTGCGCGGCAAATACGATAATCCTGATGACCCGGGGGAGATTACACATTTTCAAGCCCTGACTTCTGCTCTTTCGGCTACAATCGGAATGGGTAATATCGCGGGAGTGGCGCTGGCAATTTCGGTTGGCGGAGCGGGCGCAATTTTCTGGATGTGGATAGCGGGCTTGATCGGCATGGCCACAAAGTTTTTCACCTGTACCCTCTCGTGCATGTACCGCAAAAAAGACGAAGACGGCATCGAACAGGGCGGACCGATGTATTTTATCGAGGTCGGCCTTGGCAAAGCTTTCAAGCCGCTGGCGATTGTCTTTGCTGTCTGCGGTATGGTTGGTTGTCTGGCGCTTTATCAGGTCAATCAATTAGCGGCCATAGTAGCAGGCGATGACACCACGATTCGAATTGGCATCGGCCTTATTTCCATGATACTTGTCGGCATTGTTATTATTGGCGGCATTGTTCGGGTAGGTAAAGTAACTTCGCGGCTGGTACCGGCCATGGCCATACTTTATTTTGTGACGGCGCTTTATATAGTTTTGTTAAACGCTGCGATGGTGCCGGAAATTCTGCTTACGATTATCAAATCTGCCTTTGGTCAGGAAGCAGTAGTTGGCGGCGCGGCCGGGGTAGCATTTAGCAAAGTTCTGGTAACCGGCATAAAACGGGCAGCATTTTCAAACGAAGCAGGAATCGGAACAGCGCCGATGGCGCACGGTGCCGCCAAAACTAAAGAGCCTGTTCGCGAAGGTTTGATCGCCATGATGGGACCATTCATTGATACTAATATTGTCTGCACCCTGACAGCCCTGGTAATTTTGAGCACCGGGGTAAGTGCCGAAAGCGATGGCGTGGTGATGACAGCCAACGCGTTTGCAACAGCTATGCCGGGCTTTGGTAAGCCTATTCTGATACTGGTAGTATCGTTGTTTGCGATATCTACCATGATTTCTTATTCGTACTACGGCTTAAAATGCGCCAAATATCTTTTCGGCAAAAAAAGAGGACAGTGGTATATCTACCCCTATCTGTTAGCGCTGCCGGTGGCGGCTTACTTAACAGAAGATACTGTCATAAATATTATAGATACTTGTTTTGCATTTATGGCTGTGCCGACTTTGATGTCAACACTGCTGCTGTCACGCAAAGTAATCGAGGCTTTAAAGGACTATTACAGGCGGATGGGTATTTAGATTACTCGCTGAGTAGAAATTCTATAGCTGATTTTATATCTTCGTAATCCTGATTTTCCTGTTTTTTATTGGCATCGTCAGTCTCCTGAAACTCCGGACCGGGATGCACGAATCTGACAATGCCCTGCTGGTCGAGTATAAAGCTGACACTGGTTGCCGAACGGTCACCAGTAGAAAGATAATTGTTGGTAAGCACGTCCCAGTTTATGTCAATGGCAACATCGCCAGTATAGCCAAGTGTTTTGGCAGCGCTTAAGATATCTTCAGGGTTGACCGGGCGTGGTGGTTTAGGATGATAGACTGCCAGTGTTTGAAAAGCGTCAGCTGCAAATGTCTCTCTTAGATTTTCGATGGCTGGTAAAGACGCCGAACAAAACGGGCAGGTGTCGGTCCACCAGCGGATAAGCGACACTTTTCCTGCAAGTTTAAACGCATTGTTTTCGTTTGTAAATTGAAGTTCAGATATATCAAACTTCTTGCCAATCATGTCGCGGCCGCCGCGTGAAAGAGGCATAACCGAATTTATCTTATCCACTAGTTTTTCCTCATTGAGAATGAGTTTATCGATCAAATCAGTAGCCTGAGCGACTGTTATATGAAAATCGTTATATTTCACAACACCGTTTTGGTCTATTATCACAGTCCAGGGAGTGCCGCCGGTGCGGTAGTCGCGCATCAGTTGTGAGCGTTTGCCGGCTGTGCCGCTGTGACCAATTGGAATATTAAGCTCATATTGCTTAGCTGTCCGTTGGGCGCTTTCGAAAGTGTTGGTATGATAGCCTTCAAAAGTTGTCTGCACCGCCACAAATTCCATATTCCTATTATCTTTATAGGCGGCAATTAATTTTTGAAGGGTCGGGAAACCATACTTGTGGCAGCCGGGGCACCAGGACTGAAAACAATAGAGATACAAGACTTTACCCCGGTAATCACTGACATTGATAGATTCAGCATCACCAGGGAGATTCGTCCAGTTATCAACGATCCACGATGGTGCTGGTTTCCCCAGAATTCCTGATTTGGGTCGCTGGGCGCTCGCATCAAAGATAGTTATTGATAATATGATAGCGAGTAGTGAGATAAGTCTGAAATTGAATTTGGTTTTGCAAGTTAATGCCATTTGAATTATTAACCAAATGATTGATTTATTTGTTCCATATAAGATTTAATGAAAAGCTTGCCTAAGAGCGGGCTTTTCAATTATCAATTCAGTTTGGCAGACAGAAGAGACTATGGTAAACTTGGGAAGTCATCTGTCACGAAGTGGACACAGTCAATGTGCCACCTTCCGTGGAAAGGCATAATCTGGTCATTCGGCGGCAATTCGTAATTGCCGAATTCTCCTCTGAAAAAGCCGTTTGCGTCATTCTCCAATAATGAGAACTGTCCTTTGAATTTGCCGTGTCCCATTCCGCACATCGGGCATAGTCTGTAATCATCATAAACCCAGATACCGTTAAGTATTGCAATCACCTGGTCGGTTTGGTATCCTGAAACTGCTCCCTCCAACAGACCATGCCCCTCTTCATTGGTCCAGAAGATGCCGTTAACATAGCCGACAGTATCTCCGGAATGACTAAACCAAAGTCCTTCAAAACTGCCTTCGCTCTGCGAGCTGTCCGCCTTTATCCAGCTGCCGGCAAAATGACCTTCTGGACAGACTATCGGCTGTATTTTTTGAGAACTAACGGCAACACCATTGACACTGTCGACCTGATATAATGCCTGCATGTGTACTAACTGCTGAAAATCAAATTGCAGTGTGATAGGTTCTGTATCAAAAGTAAGAATTTGGGGTGCAAAAGTGGGAGTAAGTTTATCGTAGAGAACCAGAAAAAGAATACCATCGAAATCATTTTGGGTCGATGAGGCCCACATCTCTCCATTTGGATGGTCCTCAGGTATCAGAGAGTCTTCGTTATGTTCAAAATAAATGGGAAGCAAGGCAAATACTTTGGATGGTCCGTTGACAGATAGTGAGCCGCTCCAGTCGGTAATCAGGTCAGTCGGAGGAGAAGTATGCTGGAGTTTTCCCCACAAAAATGTTACGATGTAGAAATCATACATGGAATCCGACAGCATTGAGCTATCAAAGTTGGCCGATAACGGGGCAATTTCTGAAATGTCAATTTCTTCCTCTACTGTATACTGATCAAGAAGAGTTCTAATGTCTGCTGGAATTTCTTCGATCTGAGGGGTGTTGTTTACTGAACTGACCGGAGAGATTTTCTCTTGAGTGCATCCAGCCAGAAAAAAAGCGGTTAAGAGGACGAAGGTGACAACTTGCTTTTTCATCGTACTACTCCTTTAAAATAGAAGTGAGTTGACAGTTTTTGCTTACGCGAGTTATCAATTTTGCGTATAAATATCATACCTATTTTTGCGTTTTTTAGCCATAAATTTTACGGGAAAAACAGCTTTTTTTTCACTTTCTGTGGTCCCTTCTTATCGGGGGCAGGTTTTGCGCATTGCGGATAACTTCCTGCCGCCGGCGCTGTGCCAATTCGCGCATATCGGTCACTTCGTCAAATTCATCTACAATCTCCTGGCCAAGAATCTCTTCGAGCACATCTTCCAGTGTTATGACACCGGCCAAGCCGCCAAACTCATCAATGACAATGAACAGATGCTCCGACCTGTCCAGAAATAACTGGAGCACTTTGTCGAGGCGGTCTTTTTCAAGTACAAAGTGCACCGGTTTCATCAGCTCCTCAAGTTTTACGTGGATTTCATCTTTGGCAACAGCGTTTAAAATATCACGGCGGTGGACTATACCTTCAATATCTTCACTATTGTCGAAAAAGACGGGAATCCGGCTATGTGTCAGAATTTCTTCACGGGACTGGGCTTCTTTTACAGTCTTTTTAGCTCCCAAAACAAAGACAACGGTTCGGGGAGTCATTACTCCCTGCACTGTCTTATCTTCCAGCGAGAGAATGTTCTGGATGACCTGCATTTCTGATGTTTCGATTTCGCCTTTGCGAAGGCTCAATCTTGCCATTACAATCAGTTCTTCCTGTGAGATTTTTTCATGCTCCGACCGCCGGGCGATAACCGCTGTCATTAGACTTGCCAGCCATACGAAAGGTCTTAAAACCCAGACTAAGACCAGCAATGGCCGGGCGATGACAGCAGACAACTGTCGCGAATAAACCACTCCGATCGTTTTAGGGATAATTTCTGAAAGAAGCAGAATCCCCAGAGTCAGAAGCCCCAAAAACAGACCCATCCAGGCGTTTCCCAAGACTCTGGCTGCCACAGCGCCGGCAAAAGCTGCACCGGCTGTATTGGCGAAAGTGTTTAGTGTTAAGATAGCGGTAATCGGCTGATCTATACGCTGTCTTAGTTTTTGCAGTATCTTGGCGCTTTTTTTGCCTTGTTCTGCCATCGCCTCTATATGGCTCAGCGGTACGGCATAGAGGATTGCTTCCATCACCGAACAGAGAGCAGAGACTATTATCACCGCTGCTACAATTATAATTAACTCTGTCATTTTGAGTTCTATTACCTCGCTTTCAAGCAGAAAATTGCTTTGGCTCGATTATTGCCGATTGACATTGTATTAGGATAAGTTACCAAACATGCCGCTATGCCAGTCCCTGGCGGACTGTCGCTGACATCTTCAGATAATATAGAATCATCGTTCATTTTGGTTTCTTAATATATCGAATTTTTTGAATTAACCAAGAATTAGAATTAACATTCCGGATATGCCAGCCAGCAAACGGAGAAATTCGTTAGATTTCTCCCCCAAAATGTTTGTTGATGTACATTTTCAGGTTTGGCTAATTATAGTATGAAATATAGATAGAAATCTGACTGACAACACCAAGGAGGGTGATTATGCAGGAAATATGGGAACAGATGCGGCAGCTGATAGGGGAGTATATTCCGGTTCTACTGGCAGCCCTGGCGATTCTGATAATCGGCTGGCTGGTTGCCCGGATATTTTCCGGCCTGGTTGGCAGGAGCCTCAGAAAGACAAACATCGGCAATAAGATGGCTACCTGGATATCGGGCGAGGAAGTAACCGATTCGATCAAGCTCGAAAGGTGGGTGGCCAGGACTGTTTTTTGGCTGGTGATGCTGTTTGTCTTGATTGGTTTTTTCCAGGTGCTCGAACTTACACTTATTACGGTACCACTTAATGAACTCTTAAACCAGGTTTTCCAGTATGCTCCGCGCGTTTTCGGCGCCGCTATGCTGCTGGTAGTTGCCTGGATAGTTGCAACTCTTTTGAGGTTTGTAGTTATCAGGGCTATGACTGCCAGTAAAATTGAAGAGAGACTGGTAGCTAAAACTGATCTTGAAGAGGATCGCCGGGTGCCGCTGACCAAGTCGCTGGCTGAAGCAGTCTACTGGCTGGTTTTTCTGCTGTTTTTACCGGGAGTACTTGACGCCATGGGATTACAAGGACTTTTGGAGCCAGTGCGGGGGATGCTGGGCAAAGTCCTGGGAATTCTGCCAAATCTATTTGCTGCCGGACTTATACTTCTTGTCGGTTGGTTCGTAGCACGGGTACTGCAGCGGGTTGTCACTAACCTGCTCATCTCAGTCGGTGCCGACAATATCGGCAAGAGAGCAGGACTGAGCGCATTTACCGGAAAACAGCAATTGTCGGGATTTATTGGATTAATCGTTTATGTGATGGTTTTCATTCCGGTTCTGATAGCGGCGCTTAATGTTCTTAAGTTAGATGCCATAACCGCCCCGGCCAGTAATATGCTTGATGCCTTTCTGGGTGCGGTACCTGCCATATTTGCAGCCCTGGTAGTTTTAGTAATCGCTTATGTAGTAGCAAAAGTGGTGGCAGGGCTAATTACCAGAGTTTTGTCGGGAGCTGGATTTGATGGGGTTCTGAGGCGCTTAGGACTGGTCAAAGAAACAGCTCATATGAAACGTACGCCATCCGAAATTGTCGGCGGCCTCACGCTACTGGGCATCATGCTGTTTGCTGCCACCGAAGCCGCGGCCTTGATGGATTTCGGCTGGGCGGCAGATCTGCTCTCTCGTTTTCTGGTCTTTGGCGGACAGGTTATACTCGGCCTGATAATTTTTGGAGTTGGTCTCTTTTTAGCCAATCTGGTGGCCAGGTCCTTGATCGCCAGCCAGATGGCGCATGCCGGTATACTTGCACTATTCGCCCGGATTGCAATCCTGGTTTTAACCAGCGCCATGGCGCTGCGTCAAATGGGTCTGGCCAATGAAATTATCAATATGGCCTTTGGCTTGATAGTAGGCACTCTGGCGGTGGCAGTTGCTCTGGCGGTAGGTATCGGCGGCCGGGAAATTGCCGCTGAAGAAATAAAAAACTGGCTGCAGTCGATAAGATCGAAAAAGTAGAGTTTTGTATTTAGAGTAGGAGGTGTCGCAGGATGGACCTCGTGCGACAGTTCTTGTAGGTCAGTGACCCTTTAGTGGTCCAGACGGTTTTGTCATTGCGAACCGAGATGAAATCGGGGTGTGGCAATCTCGCTTTACATTACTGAGATTGCCGCCTCGTCCCGATTAAAATCAGGACTGCTCGCAATGACTGCACAGTTATCAGTCATTGCGAGGAGTGAAACGACGAAGCAATCTCAATACTAACAACTACAATATTATTTCCGTGGGCGGCCCGCCACGGCGGGTTCTCGTCTGCCCCTTGTTAAACAGAAAGATGGATTCCCGACAACGACACTCGGGAATGACAAACTTGTTACAAAATAATTACCAGCTTGCCTATCTCGGTGCGGCTGTCGGACTCGACCACCCAGTAGTACAAGCCGGAGACGACTCTGAGTCCGTTGCGGCTGATAAGCCCCCACTCGGCATGTCTGGAGGTCGGGTCATTAGGGTCTTTGTCATGGTGAATCTCTCTGACTAAGTCACCATCGAGTGAGAAGATACTGATAGTGCACTTCGGCGGGATATTGGCAAAATGAATCCGGCGCACTCTTTCGCTCCAGCGGTCATCCTGGTTTAAACCTTCAAAGCCGCGTGAACGATAGTTGGCGTCGATGCGGTAGGGATTAGGATAGACAACTATTTGCAGGCTGTCCGCTCCGACTGCCGGGTCAACGACGCTCGCATAGACTTGCCGGGCGTTTTCTGTTATTGAGGTCTCAAGCGGCTCAAGATTAGATTTTGGCCAGCCAAAATCTATCGCTGTCACGCTGACATAATAGGCCACAGTCGGAATTATATCTTCGATGATAAACTCATACTCGAAGAATTTAAGATAACCATCAGCGGTGTAGAAATCGGCTGTAATAGAATCTGCCGGAAGGCCACGAGGGTCAGGTGCGTTAGGAAATCGTTTGGTGATTGGAGTGGTAACTCCGAACTCTGAAACATTGTGTTCATGTTTGACAAAGTAAAAAAGTGATTCAGGGTAGTTCGGGTGTAAATAGGGAAAACTTGGCCTGTACTGAAATACGTCAAACAGACTGTCGTCGCATGATAATGCATAAGCGCATTTGATCTGTTTTAATGTCATGGGAAAATC
>JADFPZ010000111.1 GCA_022562075.1 Candidatus Zixiibacteriota bacterium
CGTACGGGGAAGTAATGAGGCATATCCTGTTTCCATTCTCGTCTTGTGATGTACAAAACCAAGACTCATAGCATCAAATAGCCAAAGAAGACCTCTTTTCTGCCATATGTTTTACAGAAACTCCCTTAAACGAGATTCATTGCTTACTTAATATTCGGGGTAGACAAACTCATTTAAAGCCATACGGGTTATTGTTTATTAGGGAAAAATTCCAGAAAAAGGGTGTATCACCTGTAATCTATATAAACAATGAAAAAGGAGATAAAGACAACCTATTGTCGGCGCTCTGTCGTTTGAATATTAATAATCTTAATGAAGCCAAGCAAATCCTACCTTTAATTTCAGCATTCGGTAAACCGATTAACCCTCTCGGAGGGACCGTCGCCGGCATCAATAGATTGGACTTTACTTGGGAAAGGGAATGGAGATATCCTAAGGCTTCAGGTGATCTATCTTTCAAAAAATCAGATGTATTTGTTGGAATCTGCCCACATGATGAAATTCCACGCTTTGAGTCACTGTGGACCGGGATTGGATTTGTAGATCCTACTAGGAACTTAAAATGGTATGCTAAGAAACTTATAGCAGCCCGACAAAAATTCGACCTTAAATTTTCTGTCATATAACACAATACAAAAGTCGTTTGAAGATATTTACTTTTTGTGAATTAGTTACTACAACCACCTTTCAAACCATTTAGATATCCAGCCCAATCTGGCGATGCGGCGGTCGGGGCGACCGTGGCGCGAGAGGCCGTGCGGTTCTTCGGGGAATATCACCAGTTCGACTTTCTTTTTCAATAGTTTCAGCATGACATACATCTGGTGTGCCTGCTCGATAGGACAGCGCAAATCCTGTTCGCTGTGGATGATTAAGACCGGCGTTTTTACTTTTTTGTAATAAGTTTTGGGTGAACGCTTTTCGTAGTTTTCGGGGTTAGTCCAGGGGAAGCCATCAAACTCCCGTTCAATATCGTAGCCGATATCCGATGAGCCGATAAACGAATTCAAATCACAAATCGAGCGCTGTGTCACGGCCGCTTTAAATCTGTTAGTGTGGCCGATTATCCAGTTGGTCATAAAACCGCCATAGGAGCCGCCGGTCACGCCGATTTTTTTGGAGTTAATGAAGGGTTGCTTTTCCATATAGTCGGCCGCCGCCAGGCAGTCTTTGTAATCCAGATCACCCCAGCCGCCGCAGATTGACTCAGCCCAGGTTTCACCCCGCCCGGCGCCGCCGCGCGGATTGGTGTAGAAAACCACAAAACCCCTGGCTGCCAGATACTGCATTTCATGAAAGAAAGTATGCGCATACTGCACCCGCGGTCCGCCGTGAATCTGTAAAATTGCCGGATACTTTTTGTTGGAATTAAATTTCGGCGGCCGCAGGAGCCAGCCCTGAAGTTCAGTACCATCGAAAGATTTAAACATTACGTCAGTCGTCTTGCCCAGCTGAACTTCGCTGCGCAAGAATTTGTTTAAGTCAGTATTTTTGAGCGCTTTTTTCTCGCCTGCAAAAGAAGCCGGGCAGGTCATGATGTCGCCGGGGTTGTTAATATCGGCATAGACTAGCGCGGCTATAGTGCCTTTGCCGTTTAATGACAGGCCCTTGAGATGGCATTTGCCTCTGAATACGCGGGTCGGTTTACCGCCGGATTTGGGAACGTAAAAGAGATTAGTGTTGCCGGTGTCCGATGACAAAAAGTAAATCCGTTTGGAATCACCAGACCAGAATAGGACCGCCGTTTCGTGAACGTCAGATGAATCGGTAATCGACTGATCAAAGGCCATGCGGTCAAAACCTTTGAGCAGATCTTTGGTCTTCTGCCTGCCGCTCAAGTTTATCAGCCAGATATGCTCGTTAGTTATGCTCCAGGCATCGTCGGGATTGTCATGACCGATATAGGCGATGGCTTTGCCGTCGGGAGAAAACTTTGGTGCAGAAATCGGACCGGCCGGAGTCGAAATCTTTTTCTCTTTACCGCCTTTGATCGGCCGCATAAACAGGTCGTGGAGCAGATAATTATAATACGGATTCTTAGCTCGGTTGGAGACATAAGCAATTTGTCTGCCGTCAGGAGAGACAGTCGGCCAGTATTCGTCGGTCTTGCCGTTTGTTATCTGATTAAGTTTAGCCGAGGCGGTATCAAGCGTGAAAATGTGAAAGACATCTTTGGGAACGTAGCCTTCGTCGTCCATTCGATAAAAAAGCCTGGTGATATGACGATAGAGCGGCTCTTTCTTTTTTTCTTTTTCGTCTTTGACATAATGCGAGTCGTTGTAGCGCAGCGCAAAGACCAGCGTCTGGCCGTCGGGCGCCCATTGTAACCGTGAGATTGCTCCATCGAGCTCTATTATTTTCTTTTCGGCACCGCCCCCGGTCGGCATCAAATAAAGACCGGTCTTCTCTTTCCGAGTCGAGACAAACACTATCTGTGAGCCATCGGGAGACCAGACCGTCTGGCTGTCGCTATGGTCGCCAAAGGTAAACTGGCTGCTTTTTTGGGAAGCGATATTTAGCAGATAGATATTGGAAAAATACTTCTTTTCCTTTTCATCCATGCGCTCGACAGTGTAAGCTACCTGTTTTTCGTCAGGGGAAATTGATACCGAGGTGGGTACTCTCAGGCGGTACAAATCCTCTCCGGTTATAGTTTTCCTTTTTGATGCTTTTTTCTTCGGCTTAATCATGCTGAAAGTTCCTTTATGGCATTGACGTTGAATTGAAAAGGGAATTTACGCAAAATACCATACCTGACAAGCCCTAAGTCGCCGGTTAAGGCTCCAAAGTGCGAGGAGTCTTGAAAAACCGCGCAAATGCCGATATCTTAACAAAATACATTGCCTTTTGCCAGAAAATGTATATTTTGGCCGGAGTATTTTGAATGGTCTGGCGTTTTACTTGTGAAAACTGCCAATTAAGAGGATAAACAGCCGATTTGAAAAAGATTAAGGAGGACCTGTCTTGGAGGTTCTGGCGCTAATAGACAAAGTTAAAAATTACAACGGAAAAACGACCAAAAAGGTTAAAGCTACCGAGCCATTAAGCGAATATTCCGGAAAAACCCCTACAGAGCTTAGGGCGATGCTGCGCTCGATGCTGATGGCGCGCCGTATGGAGCGCGAAGAAAAGCTGCTTTTGCGTAAAGGTTACAACCGCTTTTTTATCGGCTGTGGCGGTAAGGAAATGTGCGATATTGTTTTTGCTGAATATCTGCGCCCCGATGACCCGTTTTTTGGGTACTATCGTAACAAGGCATTTGATGTTCATCGCGGCGTGCCGCTTGAATGGAAAATGCTCGAAGCAATCGGCGATCCCCGTTCTCCCAACAAAGGCTTGCAGATTCCCTCGCACCCGGCCTATCAGGAATATGCCATAATTCCGCAGTCCTCTCCGACCGGCGGGCATGCGCTCGATACAGCAGGTGTAGCCGAGGCTATCAAGCACCCTGTGACCGTTTCACAGCAGTCGCATCACCCGGGCGGAAGATTTCCCAAAGATGCCGTGTCGCTAATGTGTATCGGCGAAGGTGCTACCTCGGAAATGGAATTTGGAAAAGCTGTATTCTATGCAACTTTCTACAAAACAGCCTGTATATTTGCAGTTTACAATTGTGGCTGGGCGATATCCGTAGCGGTCGACGAGCAATATCCTGAAGGCGACATTTGCGCACCGCACCAGGGTCTTACCAAATATGGTCTTAAAATTATGAAATGCGATGGCACTGATATCAAAGAATGTCTGGTCAAATTCGCCGAAGCGATAGATTATACCCGCTCAGGCAACGGTCCTGTGTTTATGGATATCCGCACTACCCGCGAGGGTTCGCATTCCGGCTCCGATGACCAGTCATTCTACATGGACCCGGTCGAGCAGGACTGGCATACTTACAATGACTCTCTCTTGAAGACTTGCAATATGTTCATCGAAGATGGCGTGATTACGCCGAAAGAAATTGGCGAAATCTGGGATGAACTTGATAAGGAAGTCACTGCAGAATCACAAAAAGCTGTGCACGGATATAAACCCAAGACAGCCGAGTTTATCGAAAGCTTTGTTTACAGTTACAACTTTGATGACTGTCAGGCGACCTGGAAGAAATTCCGTGATGCCTGCAAAGTTGACCGCGTCAAAAAATTTAAAGAATATCACGACAAAGGCTATTTCACTTCTCCTGAAGTTCCGGAAAAAGCCGGTCCTATGACAATGCGCTTTGCCATCAACTATACTCTGTTCGATTTGATGTTGCTGACTGAAGATACTCTGATGTTTGGCGAAGATGTTGCAGATTTTTCTGCTCATATGATCGAAGAGAATAAAAAATATTCGGATATGAAAGGCAAAGGCGGCGTATTTTTGATTTCCAAAAACCTTCAGAGAGAATTTGGCAACGAGCGCTGTTTTAACACGCCCTTAGATGAAGCCGGTATTCTCAGCCGGGCCTCGGGTCATGTTTATCAAGGCCGCAGACCTATGCCGGAAATTCAGTTTCTGGATTATATGTCACCGGCTTATCAGATGCTCAAAGACCGCATCTGCACTACTTACCAGCGCTCGGGCGGATCATTTAAGATGCCGATGGTTATCCGCTGTACTTATGGAGGATATAAGCAGGGCGCCGGCGCTTTCTGGCATTCCGAAAGTAACCTTGGTACTTGGATGAATATCCCGGGACTCCTGGTTGTCGTTCCCTCAAATTCTTACGATGCAGCCGGATTATTAAAAACAGCCTGGGCTTCAGATGACCCGGTTCTGTTCTGTGAGTCGGTAGCATTGTACAACCGCCGCGACTGGGAAGGCGTGCCTATGGAAGCGGAACTGCCGGACATAGATGAACTGATTCCGTTTGGCGTTGCAAAAACTTATGACGAAGAGAATAGTGATGTCGGCGTTATCACTTTTGGAGCCACAGTCCAGATGTGCCGCAAAGCATCTGAAGTCTTAAGAGAAAAAGGGATAAACATTCGCATTATAGATTTGCGGACTGTTAAGCCAATGGACGAAGAAGCAATCTTAAAGACGGCTGAAGACTGCGGCAAAGTTCTGGTAGTCACCGAAGAACGTTTTCACGGCGGCTCGGCAGCTACTATTGCCTCGGTCATTACAAAAGGCAAAGGTCTGTTCCATCTGGAAGCACCCATCAAACTGATTACCGCTATTGACGCCCGTGTTGCTTATGGTGTCGATGGTGACGAAGCCTGCCTGCCGACAGTTGAAAAGATAGTAGCTGCAGTCGAAGAACTTCACTCAGATTACTAATTATTTATTAGATATGTTTTTGGGCCGGTCTGCAAAACTGCAGGCCGGTTTTTTTATTTTCTCTTAAATAGATTCTTTAATTTGTCTAAGTCTTTTGGCTCAATTATTTTCAAAGCAGGGTAGAGGTTGGCCAGTAATATGACCGCGCCATTTATGAGCAGCGCTGACCAGCTGGCAGGCTCCAAGAATGTCATCATAGGCAGAGCAGCAGCGGCAGTTACCAGAGCAGCGATTATCCCTGGCATCAGCACTTCTTTCATAATAGAATGCCACTTCGTTTTCATGATATCCGCCAGAAAAAACGGATAGATAGTAGTATAAATGAGAAACTGCGGCAGCGCCGTAGCTACGGCCATCCCCAGGAGTCCATACTCTCTTACCAGAAATATCGCCAGCAGAATTTTAAAGGCGACTTCGAGTATCAATACCAAAAGCAGCTTGCTGTGTTTCCCCAGTCCCAGGAGAACAGAGTGGCCCATAATCTGCGGCAGAAAGAAAGCTCCGCTTACGGCCAGTATCTGCATAACCGGTCCGGCCGGCATAAATTCCTCAGGCAGCCAGAGAGCGACAAACGAATTAGCATACAAGAAAACACAGGTGCAGGTCAGAAACGACAGGTAAGCAGTATATTTTAATACTCTCAGATATAATCGTCTTACTGTCTCGAGGTCGGTTGTACTTTCCAGATGCGATACAGCCGGAATAAGAGGCAGCCCGATGGCGTTGACTGTCATCCGCAGATGAAACATCAGTTGCACGGCAGGGTTATAAATGCCGGCGGCACTCGACGAACTAATAAGACCGAGCAATATAGAATCGCTGTTAAAAATCAGCATCCAGCCGATTGAAATCCCGAAGGCTGTTTTTGAATAATGCAATAAGGATGATGCAATTTTGGCATCGATTTTTTTAAGCGAGAATTTAATCTGCGGATAAAGTTTTTTTAATATAATTACGCCGGCCAGGTGACGAGTCAGATGGATAACAGTTGCCGCAATGGCCATCTCTACCAAGCCCTCGCCTAGAGACAAAATGTATATCAAAACAGCGGCCCGCGTGATTTCTTCGACTATGTTGAGAATATTTACCAAATCCTGGCGCTGAAAAGAAGCCAGAGAACCGCCAAACGGCAGCAGTATAAAACGCAGTCCTATCAAGATTGCCAGGATTGACAGCGCCGTGACACCTTCGGCATATATGGCCTCGCTTGATATCTGAAAAACGTCAAAGAAATAAACAGCAAAAAGATAAATCGATACCGAGGTAACCAGACCAACCCCCAAATAAAACAGATTGGCGGTGTTGAGCAGTCTGTTGATCTTATCGAAGTTTTCTTCGCCAAGATATTTGGAGACAAACCGAAGCAGCGCCGCACTTACGCCCAAATCCAGCAGGTAAAAGTAACATATCGTCTGGAATATAATTACCCATATGCCATATCGTTCATCTCCTAACGAGGTGGTAATATAGGGCACAAAGAAAAAAGCAATGCCCACTCTGACAGCCTGAGCATACCAGGACGAAAAAATGTTTATGAGAAACTGTCTGTTTAGGTCCAATGTCTTATCCGGCTGAAAAATTCAGCTTTGCTTTCATACATATCTTAAAACGAAACGTTCTAATTTCATCAGAAAACTATTATATTTGTTGTAAATCAATATGGGAAACTTCAAATTGCTGCAAACTAATAATCATTAACAAACCACAATTGATTAGTCCAATATGTCGAGGAATTGGTAGAAAAGATATGGAAACGAGCCTTTTCAAACAGCTGAACAATATAATTAAGCTGCTGACTGCCGGGATTGCTGCCGCTATCATCTGCGGTTGCTTAATTGTGCAGAGCATAGCTGCTGAGCCGCCTTTGTATCAGGGCTATTCATTGGCTGTTCCAAAAATTTCTCAGACTCCGCCAACAGATATCTCAATGCCAATTTTAAGAAAAGAAACTTTTTTCAATGTCATAGTTTCAGTTACAGAAAATGGAGAGACTAAGAGTCTAAACTTCAGCCAAGACCTAAGCCCTCAAGTAGAAGAGTATCTTTCATCGATTCTGTCTCGGATTGAGTATCAGCCCGCTGCCTATCTGGGCAGTAAAAGATCATGCCAGCTGCCTCTTATTATTATAGCAAATCCGCGATTCCGTAGATCAGAGGTTGTCTTTCCGGTTAGCAGTAACTTTGAAGTGTCAGACAACTTTCTTTATTATGAAGCACTCTGGCTAAATAAGTTCGAGCTGCCTGAAATTTTGAGTTTCCCGAGATACTATTGTGATCTTAAGCGCTCTGATTCGCTTGAAATTTTGCCCTATGTTTTGGAAAAATTGAGCCTGGATTCTGCCGGAAAAGTCTTAAAGTCTGAGAATTTTTCAGCCTCATTTAAAGCTAAAGCGTTCTCATCCCAGATACGATCTGCCAGCCTCTGGTCTGAATTTTCTCCTTTGAAAATCGAAGGAATATCCAGGCCATCTGACTGTTATTTGCTGGTTTCGTTCTTGCCGCAACTTCACTACCCCATAAAGAAAATAACAGCCTTGGAAAGAGATACTTCTCACTGGGCTGAGAAATGGAGAGTTCGGCTTCTGCCGGATACTGTAGGGCTAATGGTGCCTCCACTGCCCCTTGAACTGAATATCGGGAGTATTACCCTCAAGAAGCAAAAGCAAAGATATTTGACGGGAGAGATTTTGGCGACAATTTTGATTGATTCACTCGGCAAAGCAAGGGTCATGAGTACTGACAGAAAAGATGCAAAATATCACCAGGCTATTAATTCTGCTTTGAGCAGTGTAGGTTTTTTTCCGGCCATGAGCTTCCGTGGCAAACCGCAGGAGTTCATAGGAAAAGCGAGATTTCAGTTCACGATTAGTGCCAGAGTACGAGTTGATTACTTATGGCTCGATTTCTAAGTCATGCCCTTGGGCGTATAAGCTATTGTCCAATAGGGACTTAAATTGCCGAGAATCCTGGAATAGATATGCGGGCCGCACAAACTGCGAATGGAATGGCAAGAAGGCTATTCCTTAAAAATAGTAATTAACTGTAAACTCTTGAAATACAAGGTCTAATGAAAGCAGTTCAGAAGCTTTGGCCTGTGGCACAGATATTGATTAC
>JADFPZ010000112.1 GCA_022562075.1 Candidatus Zixiibacteriota bacterium
TCTCTACGTCAACGATCTGGCCGCCACGGCGGACTTCCTGCACCGTATAGGTGACGGTCTGCAAGGATCGGTCTGCTCGAAACACACTCTCCGCTGTCCAGCCTTGCCAGATGAGAGCTGCTTTCTTTGCCGCAGCGCGGGCTAAAAAGCGCCCGTCGCAGACCGCTAAATGATGCTTCAGGTAGCGCCAGTGAGGTTCTCTCACCCAACGGATGTTTTGCATTCGCAGGCGGCGAGCATATTTGTTGAGGGCATCGTTGCTCAAGGTGTTAGGAAAGTCAGCGTCTACCCCGTAGTGAGCAGCAACTTCAGCAATGCCCTTTACTCCCAACCAATAGACAGTCCTATCCGGGACGGGATGCTCTCTTTTCTGCTCTGTGGTTGGGTAGTGAATATATTGATTGTGCTTGAGCTGCCGCAGGCGGTTGTCAAAGGTGCTGTCAGCAATACCTGGGTAGAAGTGCGCTCTAGTTTGCGTATACGATAGCACGCCATCACAGTCGTAGAGGGCTTTAAGAAAAACTCTGTCGCGCTCTTGCAGTACAACCGGCGGAGGGGATGATGTCCGGGAAGTCATTGGCAATGACTATAGCAGTGGGGGCAGCGGAGTCAAGCCTCTCGCCTGCGGCCCAGGGGGAAGTCATCGCCGTCACCACGGGGACGCCGAGGGGAGGATATGGTAGCCCGGTATAGAAGGTCTGCTTCGACCTGGGCAATATGAGTGCCGTACTCTTGGCGAGAGCGTCCTTTGATCCGCTCGGTGGGGTCGTCTACTTGTGGCGGCCAGTGCGCTTCGGCATCAACCATGTGCAAGTGAAACTCTGTAAATTCCCGGCCCTGCTGCACCCGACACAGAGCTTGAAACTGAGGCATTACACGAATTTGATTCTCCCGCCAACCTAACATTTCAGCAGGGCTAGGGGGACGTTCATAATCAATAACTGGCTGGCCGCCTCTGATTATGCCGCTCAAGTTTCCAGAGCGTTTCGCTCAGAGGCTGCTGCCAACAAATGTTTCTATAACTTAGGTCCAGAACAATTGACCATGGCCCGGGCGTTGCAGCTGTATTGTGACAGATTTCATAGGGGGCTGAAAGTCAAAGAAGTTCCTTTTTGGGCGGCAAAGATTTTTGCGTTATTTACTGGAAACAAAAAACTCAAACTGGCCATTCCATTTTTTGAATATTTTGCAGTTCAGGACGAGAATGTCGATAGCAGCCCGGCCGATAACCTGCTTGGCTCCAATAAAACTACGATCAGTCTCTGGATGGAAAGTCAAGATAAGCAATAGATTCGAGATCTCTTTTTGTTGAAGCAGGTCAGAATATTAGCATACTTTCTTTGTGTCACTTGATCTTTCAAACCGTTTGGAAAAAGATGTAAAGTTGCGGCGAATGTTGCTGCCGCACTGCCGTCTTAAGCCCGGTGATATCTGGAACGACCCGGCAGGTAAACATCTGATAGGCTGTGGTGATGCAGCGGACTTGGATTTTGTAAAAAAGATTCACTCAAAAGAGCTGTCACCAACTCTGGCGATACAGGACCCGCCCTATAATCTTGCTTTTGGTAAGAAAGTGCCGGTTTCTGAATTTATTGACTGGTGCCGAAAATGGATTTCATCTTGCCAGTCTGTCTTAAATAAAAACAGTGCCCTGTATGTCTGGCTGGGAGCAAATCAAAACGATCACTTCCAGCCGCTGCCGCAGTTTATGACTATGATGTCTGAAACAGAATTTTCATCACGCTCGTTTATCACTATGCGCAATCAGCGCGGCTATGGTACCCAGCAAAACTGGATGGCCGCTCGTCAGGAATTACTCTATTACACTATAGGAAAACCAAAATTTAAAGTTAGTTATACTGATATCCCCAAAGTTTTAAAAGGCTATTACAAAGAAATAGCTGGTCAAAGAACCGAAAACATTGAGCGCAGCAGATCACTCAATGTCCGCGCTGGTAATGTCTGGATAGATATTCAGCAGGTATTTTACCGCCTGGAAGAAAACGTTAACGGCTGCTACGCTCAAAAACCTCTTAAGTCCATAGAGCGTATTATAAAAAGCTCATCAAATGAGGGGGAGGCTGTCACAGATTTTTTTGCCCACTCCGGTACGACTTTAATCGCCTGCGAGAAACTTGATCGCAGATGTATAACTTTTGATCTGGACCCGATCTTTGCAGAGATTTGTATAAGACGCTTAGAAAGATTTCGTGAAACGGGTAAGACTGGCTGGCAGCTGGGACATCCCTTTGAAAAAGAATTAAGAAACACAAATAAAATTTCTGACAATGTTCCATTAGCTACTGCAAATAGAAGAAGTTCTATTAGCTGAGATATTCTAATGAGATTTTGTCGTCGGTCACTTTGACATAACTGAAGTGCTCAATAAAATCGCCGCTGTTTATATAAAGCCCATGTTCGCTTTCTTCATACGAGGGCATGTGCAGATGACCGATAACGACCACATCAAAGTTATCTTTTAGTTTATTGGCAGCGTAGTTTCGATAATCAGACAGAAAATTGTTTCCTCTGTTTGAAGAATGTTCTCTTGAACTTCCCGATACTTTTCTAGCCAGATCATATGCAAAGTCGGGCGGCAGTATTCTATAAAGCCAGATATTAAACCTGCTGCGGAATACTCTTTTTAAGATTTTGTAGCCGCGGTCACCTGGTGACAGACCGTCGCCATGGATAAAGTGAAATCTTTTGCCGCCGTAATCTGTATCAAATTCGTCGCGATGAATTGTTATCTTCATTTGAGTCTCAAAAAAATCATCCAGCCAAAAATCATGATTGCCGCTGACATAGTCGATCTTGATGCCCTGGTTAACCAATTCGCTTAAGAGAAACAATACCTGATAATGTTCTTTGGGGGCAGTATGTTTGTACTCAAACCAGAAATCAAAAAGGTCTCCTAATATAACCAGCCTGTCGCCATCCTCTTTAACCAGCCGGCATAGCTGACCAATCTTACTCAGTTTTTCTGATTCTTTTGCTTCTGAATGTGCCCCCAGATGTGCGTCTGAAAAAATATAAAGTGCCACAGGCTTTACCTGTAATCTATAAGGAAAGACTATCTTTCAAAATCAGGCGACCTTTTCCATCAGTTCCGGCAGGGCCTTATAGAAGGCCTCCGCCATTTTCTCAAGGTCGACCGAGACCAGGCCGTTGATTGTTAGCTTATTACCACCAGTTGTGCCAATGTTCTTGCAGCTGATGCCTTGCTTTGTAAAATAAGCAATTAATTCATTCTCGTTTTTGCTGTCACAGCTTAAAATAAGGCGCGACTGTGTTTCTCCAAACAGCAGACAATCGGAGCGTATCTCATCACTGATTTTAATCGAGGCGCCAACCAAGTTTTCTCTCTCAGAGATACAGCACTCTGAAACGGCTACTGCCAGTCCACCCTCTGAACAGTCATGGGCAGACTTGACCAGGCCCTTTTGAATCGCAGCCAAGAGAGCGCTCTGCAATTTCTTTTCGTAGCCAAGGTCAAGCGCTGGTACTTTGCCTATAGTCTGATTAAAGAGAGCGTGGAGATACTCCGATGCGCCCAATTCATTTTTGTTTTCACCGACAAGTAAAATCGTGTCGCCGTCATCTTTAAAAGTCTGGGTAGTAATATGAGAAATATCTTCAACCAGACCGATCATACCAATTACCGGTGTCGGAAAGACCGCCCGTTGGGGATCTTCGTTATAGAATGAAACATTACCGCCGGTGACAGGCGTCTCCAGTGCTATGCAGGCTTCAGCCATGCCGGCTATCACTTCGGAAAAGCCGTAATAAATTTCCGGCTTATAGGGATTTCCAAAATTTAAGCAATTGGTAATAGCCAGAGGTTTGCCGCCGGAACAAACGATATTTCTGGCTGACTCACAGACCGCCGAAATCGCACCCATTCTGGGATTCAAATAACAATAGCGGGCGTTGCAGTCGGTGGTCATAGCCAGAGCTTTGCGAGTTTTTCGGATTCGCATGACAGCAGCGTCGGAGCCGGGTCCGACCGCCGTATTTGTACGCACGGTTGAATCGTACTGGTCAAAGACCCAGCCTTTGTGGCAGATGTTAGGGCAGGACAGCAATTTTAGAAGGGCGCTGTTCCAGTCAATATCAAGTTTGTAATCATCGTAGTTCAATTTTTCGGCAGCATCGATATAGTCTGGTTTTTTTGTTTCGCGGGTGTAGACCGGCGCTCCGCCGCCCAGTACCAAATCATTCGAGGGAATTTGCGAGACTATCTGGCCATCAAGTTTTATAGTCATCAATTTATCGTCCGTCACCTGGCCGATTATAACAGCCTCAAGGTCCCACTTCTTGAAAATCTCACTGACTTTTTCTTCGCAGCCCTTTTTGACACAGACTAACATCCGCTCCTGAGATTCAGAAAGCAGGATTTCATAAGGCGTCATGCCGTCTTCGCGAACGGGAACTTTTTCTATGTTGATTTCAATACCGCACTCGCCTTTGGCAGACATCTCCGAAGATGAACAGGTAATCCCGGCCGCTCCCATATCCTGAATGCCAACTATCAAGTCCTGGTCGATTATTTCCAGAGTTGCTTCCAGCAGTAATTTTTCTGTAAAGGGGTCGCCTATCTGGACCGATGACCGTTTTTCTTCGGACTCTTGGCTGATTTCGACCGACGCAAAAGTAGCCCCGTGGATACCGTCGCGGCCGGTTTTGGAGCCGACAATCATAATCGGACTGCCGGTTTCCTTAGCGACAGCCGATGCAATTTTATCTGTTTTAACAATTCCAACCGCCATGGCATTGACCAGCGGGTTGCCGGTATAAGATTCATCAAAATAAACTTCACCGGCTACAGTCGGTACCCCGAAAGAATTGCCGTAATCGCCTATGCCGCGAACCACGCCGTCGACCAGATAGCGCACTCTGGGGTTATCGGGCTGGCCGAAGCGAAGGGAGTTTAGAGCTGCGATCGGGCGAGCGCCCATGGTAAAAATGTCACGAAGTATGCCGCCGACACCGGTGGCTGCTCCCTGATACGGCTCTACTGCCGAGGGGTGATTATGTGATTCAATTTTAAATACAACTGCCTGGCCATTACCGATATCAACCGCACCGGCGTTTTCTTCACCGGCTTTGGCCAAAATAGCCTCGCCATCGCGGGGGAGAGTCTTTATCAGAGCTATTGAGTTCTTGTAACTGCAATGCTCCGACCACATTACAGAGAATATGCCCAATTCGGTAAGATTCGGTTCCCGTCCCAATATCTCTTTAATTTTAGCGTATTCTTCTTCGCTCAGCCCATGCTGTTTGACAATTTTAGCTGTAACTTCAGGCTGTTTTACGGTATTTGCCATAGGGCGTGAATATAACGACTCGGCATTTCAGAATCAATCGGATAGATGTTGGAATTCGTATTTGTAGGGGCTGAATATATTCAGGACCTACTACTGCTTTTTGTGGCAGTGTAGCCCGCCTAACGAAGTGCCGAAGGCATTTACGTCACCCTGAGCCTGTCGAAGGGTCGAAGGGTAAAGGCATAAGAGGGTTGCATAGTTTTGCAAAAGGGGCAGACGAGGACACGTCTGCGGCGGCTGCCCACAAAAATGCTTCGATTCCGCTCACCATGACGATGTAGGTCAGGACTTTATAATCCTGAGCGAAGCCGAAGGGCTTGTAGCCCTGACGATTATAAGCTGTCAGGAACACAAGGTTCCTGACCTACATTCAGATTTTCTGTATCTTCGCGGAGGGGCAGAGGTTTTTGAGAGTGCAGTTGGCGCAGTCGGGGCGGCGGGCGATACATACCGCCCGGCCGTGGTCGATCATTAAATGTGTAAACATTATCCAGTCTTTCTTAGGCAGAATTTTCATCAGCTCTTTTTCAATTTTCAGAGCGTCTTTATGATTGGTAAGTTTCAAGAGGTTGCTGATTCTGATTACATGTGTATCGACCACAATCCCCTCGGCCAGGCCGTAGCCTACGCCAAGAACCACCGAGCCGGTTTTGCGACCCACTCCTGCAAGTGTTACTAATTCGTCCAACGTTCTGGGAATGTGACCGTCATAATGTTCCAATAACTGCTGTGCAGATTTTTTGATAGACTTGGCTTTGTTTTTGTAAAAACCGGTTGAGTGGATATCTTTTTCAAGTTGCTTAACATCGACCTCGGCAAAATCTTTGACCGAACGATATTTCTTAAACAAGTCTTTGGTGACAATATTAACCCGTTCGTCGGTGCACTGCGCCGAAAGCATAGTGGCCACCATCAGTTGATGGATGTTCCTGAAATTCAGCGAGCATTCAGCGTTCGGGTAGGCAACTTTAAGAGCTTTGACAATCTTTTTAGCTCTGGCGATTTTATCTTTTAAGCGTTCGCGCGGCATACTTATTTGTGGCAGCTGAGAATGACGATGCGGTCAATATCATTTAAGTCTTTTAAGATTGAAATAGAGTTATAACGGCTGTCGCTTTCTACGATTTGAGAAATCTTTTCTGATTGCTTGTGTCCAATCTCGAACATAATCCGGCCGTTTTCTGCCAGATAATCAGGCGCTTTTTCAAGAATTACTCTGATGGTATCAAGGCCGTCGGTGCCCGACGTAATAGCAATTTTCGGGTCAGCCTTAACTTCGGGTGGAACAGTTTTATATTCTTCTTCAGTAATATAGGGCGGGTTTGATAGAATCAGATCAAACTTCATTGTTTTATTTAGTTTCTCAAACATATCTGATTTTGAGAAGTTTATCTTCTTTTCAAGGGCTAATGTCTTTGCATTTTTTTTGGCAACTTCCAGGGCTTGTTCACTAATATCTACCGCCGTTATATTAGCATCCGCTAATTCGCACGTTAGTGTAATCGAAATAACACCGGAACCGGTGCCGACATCAAGAATGTGCGGTCGTTGAATCCTGCGCGTTTCACAAAAGCCAATGGCGGCCTTGCAAAGCAACTCCGTCTCTGGTGTAGGAATCATCACACTTTCATCGACATAAAAGCAGCGTCCGTAAAACCATGATTCACCCAGAATATATTGAAGCGGGTAGCGCCTGATTCGTTTCGAAATGATGTTTTCTATTTTGGCAATAGCCTTTTCATCTATCAGGCTTTCGCCGTGAAGATACAAATTTAGTCGGTCAACTTCGAGCACGTTGCAAAGAATTAGCTCACATTCAGCTTCGGTACAATCAATACCCGCTTCCGTTAGTTGATGAGCATACTTTGATATCATGGTCCCGATGTGCGCCTTAACCGGATTTTTGTCGCTTCTAGAGATTGCGCCGACCTCAGCTGTGTTTGGCTTTGAAAAAGAGAACAGCATATGAAAGGAAAAGCGATGCTAAAATCGAATACGAAAGAACTTCAGTTGCTGATGCACTGACTTTCATACTACCAAACAGTACAAAGGCGCAAAAAGATATAACTAGCGCTGCGGTGGCAAATTTCCTATAAGATGACTTACTGATTACCCCCGCCTTTTGTGCTGACTTGGCCATCAATTCTTTGCTGCCTGAAATCAGTAAGAAAATAAATATTATCAGTATTTGTAAAAGATTATCAGAAAGGCTGGTGCCAAAAGGAACTGCCTGCCAGCTTTCTCCAAGTAGATGCATGCGGGAGATGGTCTCAAACAGATATACGCCCGGAATCAAGAAGACCAAGGACGCCATAAACCATTTTACCGACTCACCCGTACGCGCATAGTTGTCTTTGCACTCAGAGGCAAGCATGGTTGCCAGGGCAATTGAAAACATGGCCATAAACAGTAATGCCAATTGAGAATATTTTATCCAGCCCGGGACTTTGCCAATGCCAAGGATTTTAAAAGGTTTGCCGTCGGGCATTTTCAAGCCGGCTTTATATCTTCCAACCGGATCCAGTATTTCAAAGTAGTAGTAAGTAGCAGCGCCTTTTTGGGGCGACCGCAAACGCGTTGAAAATGCTTGTCCCGAAGAATCGGGTCTGGTAAGCGGTGTACGTGCATAGCGTCTCAAGAGAGTGTTTTCGTTTTGCAGACTTTTTAAATTCCTGAATTGAAAATTCAAGGTTGAATCAACCGGACCATTGATTAATACTTCGATTGTAAGTAACGAATCTTCCTGAGCCACTGGAATAGTAGTTGTCTCAAGTTCGAAATCATTTATAGAATTAGTGATTTTCTCCGGAGCTTCAAGCTTGTTGTCATAATATGTAAAGACGAAGCTGGATGCTATCATCAGGCTGATCAGAATTCTTATGATCTGTTTCATTTGGTCTCTGCTGTTGGTTTGGCCTGTCTCTCAAGATGTTTCTGCCGGTCAAATTCTCTGAGAGGCTCTATCAGCGGATCTACATCGCCTGCTAAAATTCCATCAAGTTTATATAGT
>JADFPZ010000113.1:0-1535 GCA_022562075.1 Candidatus Zixiibacteriota bacterium
GAGGAGCAATAATAATGAGGCATATTACTTTTACAAGCGGAGACGCCACTCCGACAGTAGCAAATGCCAATCTTTGCGATACGGCCGGAACAACAACAATTACAGATTTTGATAATGGTATAGTGGGTCAGATAATATATATACTAGCAAATGATAGCATTACTATAACAGATGGAACCCCTATTATATTAAATGGAAGCGCGGATTACACTATGACAGTAACAGATACACTTACATTATGTATGTTTAACGACCAAGCATGGTCAGAAATCGCCAGATCAGTGAATTAAATGTTATAATAAAACTATGAGTAACAAAAGAGTAATGGTGGGTTCAGAAGGAAAGCCTATCACCACAACAACAGAAGAAGGCGTAACATCTTTTTATACAGTACCCGGTCCTACCGATACAGAAATTGTGCATCTTGATGCAGATGTAGGCGCAACAGCAGGTTTTATGCTCATTGATTTGTCCGACACAACCAACTGGCCACATACAAATACAGGGCATATAAATCTCCTTTATGTAATAGTAACAACAGATCCAACTTCAAACTTTGATGGAGATATTGATATAGCTGTTTTTTCGTATAACTTTACACAGGGATCATCGATATTTTACTACGAAAATCAGAGCGACCCGACCGGTTTCAGTGCAACTTCAATAACTATTCAAGGTGAGGATAATGCACAATTTGAGTTAATTTCCCCAAGCAATAAAGTTTTGAATAGAGTAAGCAGCACCATACCGACCGGCAGTTACTACCGCCGGAACATAAATCAAAACAGTATTCTTGATGACTACGCCAGTATGAGCGTAACCGAAAGCGGGAATTATATCTTGTCAGTCAAGCCTGAACCAACTCAACCAATCAATACACCGTTTACTGTTGAGTTTACTGTTAATGGCAACCTCTTTCGACTGGCCAAAGACGCGACAATGACTGAGACAGGCTACAACTTTAACGTAAACTTCGGTAATGGTTCTGGCTACGCGCCGAAATCAGGCAGCTTCATTTATATTAATCCGCCTGCTTTTCTCTGGCCCAACAATTCAGCTGTTGATTTCCAGCTTGCGGCTGATTTGGATTTCGCTTCAATAGTAATCGATACAACTATTGCGACATTATTATTTCAGCCTGCAGTAGCTCTTTCGATTTTAGACACTACCACGTATTATTGGAGAATCAGACCTACCGGTGAAACCGAATTTAGTGCGATATATGCCTTTAATCTGGTTCCATCAAGCCCGGGCTGTGGCGATATCGATGGGCTGGCTGGTCCCATCAACATTCTTGACCTGACGTACTTGGTGGACTTCATGTTTCGGGGTGGTTCGGCTCCACCTGATTTGAATCTTGCTGACCTGACTAACGACGGGAATGTTAATATTTTAGATTTAACGTTTATGATAGACTTTATATTCAGAGGTGGCTCGCCTCCGCCGTGCTAAGTTTTGAAGGCCTAACCCAATCACAGTCACCCTGAGCCTGCCTGTCCTGAGCTTGTCGAAGGGTCGAAGGTTAGGCTATTTTC
>JADFPZ010000113.1:1545-8336 GCA_022562075.1 Candidatus Zixiibacteriota bacterium
AGACTTTATATTCAGAGGCGGCCCGCCGCCGCCGTGTTAAGGGTTGAAAAGTAGGCTATTTTCTTGACAAATACAGAAATTTTGGTACATTTATTGCTTAAGGTGAGGGCAATACCTAAAATGTTTGAGGATTTATGGCTGTCACAAAACGATTGTTCTTCGTCTTTTTTCTCCTAGCAGCTAGTCTGCCCCTATTCGTCCAACCAACCATTGCTGCTGAGACCAAAAAGGTGCCTCGTCTGCTCAGGGTAGGCAATGTTCCTACCGGCAAACTACAGGCAGGCTTCGCTGTGTCTACCTCAGACACTTGCATTGTCAGACATGACGCTGGCATTAAATTTCGAGTTGACAACTGGATTATCGGAGACGAATCGTATCTGTCCTATCTTGACCCTGATGCAAGCTGCGATTTTCCTTATCCCTTCTCAGTTACAGAAATAAATATGCTGATAGTATTTGATTCCGCCACACCTTTAATAGTTTCAGTATATGTTAGCGAAGTAGATTCGTCGAATCCCAGTTGCCCTATGCCCGGGCCATTGATGGCTACTTCTTTAGTGTATGAATTTGCTGTGCCTGCAGCTGGTCTATATGATATCCAGGTTTCCTTAGACACACCAATCGTAGTAAACGGGCCGTTCTTTGCAGGATTCTTCATCAAGAATACATTTGAGGCAGCTGTTAATCCCGGTTTGATTACAGATGATATACCTGTGGAGTGCGTTTCTTACAACTTCTGGGATACAGCATTTGGTCAGGTAGATATGGGGAATAATGGCATTTACAACTTCCCCGGCAGAACGATCCTTTATGCTCGCGGTTTTCCCGGAGGTGTCGATTGTGATCCAGCCGACACAGCCTTAAATCCTCCGACAAAATGGTACGCGGATGTGGACGGTGACGGCTATGGAGACCCTGCGAATACTACGCTTGAGTGTCTTCAGCCATCGGGTTACGTTTTGGATAGTACAGATTGTGACGACACCGACTCGACAATTAATCCGACAACTGTTTGGTACGTGGACTCTGACGGGGACGGGCACGGTTTAACAGACTCTACCATAATATCTTGCACGCAACCTGCGGGATTCGCTTTGGACAGTTCTGACAACTGTCCTGACAGTCCCAATCCATGTCAGGCAGATGCCAATGGTGACGGAATCGGTGACGCCTGCTGTTGTATTGGCTTTCGAGGTGACGTCAATGGTGATGGAGAGGATGCTACTGTCCTTGACCTGACATATATGATTGATCGTATCTTTCGTGGCGGAGCAATTTCTGACTGTCCTGAAGAAGCAGACTTAAACTTCGACGGCGATCCTGCAACTATACTCGATTTGACTTACTTAATCGATTTCATTTTTCGTGGCGGTTTCCCTATTGGGCTGTGCCTGTAAAGTTCCGTGGGCGGCCGATTCCAGAGCCCATCAAAGATAGGGCGACCAAAGGGAAATCACCAGCCCAACACCTGTTCTAAGTTTTTATTCAGTTTTTCGATGCGCTCGGTGTAGTCTTCTTTTTTCTGTTTTTCACGATCAATGACATCTTTGGGGGCGTTGGACAGAAAGTCTGCGTTGGCAAGTTTCTTGGATACTTTCTCTAACAGATTCTTTAAGTTGGTTAATTCTTTTCCGAGTCGCTTCTTTTCAACCTCTACATCAATCAACCCTTCAAGCGGCAGGAAGATCTCGGCGCCGGAAATTACTGCCGAAGCCGAAAGCGGCGGTTTCTTTATATCTGTACCGGCGTGAAGTTCTTTTACTTTGGCCAGAGAGCGGAAATAATCAATATGCTGCTCTAACATTTTAGCCAGCCATTGGTCATCAACTTTAACATAGAGGTCAGAAGTCTTTCCCGGATGAACATTAAGCTCAGAGCGCATAGAGCGCACGGCAGTGACTACCGCCTGAATCTGCTCAAGACTGCTTTCGAGTTTGTCGTCTATATGGCGGCCATCGGAGGTTGGCCAGGGACCAAAGGTGATGGTCGATTCGCCACCAATGTTAGCGCCAATAAGCTCCAGATATGTTTTCTCAGTGACAAACGGAATAAAAGGGTGCAGCAACTTGAGAATTTTATCAAGCACGTATACTGCCACACTTATAGAGCCTTCACGAATCTCTTCACCCGGAGAGTCCGGTTTTATCAACTCGATGTACCAGGAACAATAGTCGTTCCAGACAAAATTATACAAATGTTTCGAGGCTGCAGATAATCTGAATTCGTCGAAGGCTTTGTCTACCTCCCGAATTGTTTTTTCTAACCGGGACAAAATCCACTTATCAAATATAACTAAATCTTCGTCGTTAACAGAATCAATGTTTACCTGCTTACCCTCGGAGCGCATTATCACAAAGCGCGATACCTGATGGAGTTTATTGACAAAATTCCTGCCCGATTCAAAAGTGGTTTTGCCAATCCAGGGGTCCTGTCCGTCGGGAGTGGCCAGTATCAGCGAAATACGGGTAGCATCAGAGCCGTACTTGGCAATCATTTCAAGCGGGTCAATGCCATTGCCGAGTGACTTCGACATTTTAACGCCGTGTGAATCACGGACTGTGCCGTGTATGTAAACATCGGTAAAGGGAGCCTCGCCCATAAATTCATAGCCGGACATGACCATTCTTGCCACCCACAAAAAGATTATCTCCGAGGCGGTACAAAGAACGCGGGTCGGGTAAAATTTTTTCAATTCTTTGGATTTTTCCGGCCAGTTCAAAGTAGAAAAAGGCCAGAGCCAGGATGAAAACCAGGTGTCCAGCACGTCTTCGTCCTGCACTAAAGTTTTCGGGTCGTAGCCTTTGCATTCATCTTTGGTCGGCCTGTCGACTGAGACAAAAATAGTGCCGTCCTCGGCATACCAAACCGGAATACGATGTCCCCACCAAAGCTGGCGGGAAATACACCAGTCGCGGATATTCTCCATCCAGTGCAGGTAGGTCTTAGACCAGTAATCAGGATGAAAACGGATTTTGCCGGATTTAACAGCCTCGGTAGCAGGCTCGGCAAGTTCCCGCATTTTTACGAACCACTGTTCGGAAAGATACGGCTCGACAATTTCATGGCAGCGGTAACAGGTGCCGACCGAAAGGGCATGATCTTCGATTTTCTCAAGATGACCTTTTTTGGTCAGCTCTTCGACAAGTTGTTTGCGGGCATCGTAGCGGTCGAGGCCTTTGAACTTACCGGCGTTTTCATTTAAGGAACCATCGGTGTTGAGAATATTTATCTCTTCCAGATCATGTCTTTTGCCGATTTCAAAATCGTTGGGGTCATGCGCCGGTGTTACTTTGACAACACCTGTACCAAACTTTTTATCAACGTAGCTGTCAGCGACTATTGGAATCTCCCTTTCGAGAATGGGAAGTATAACAGACTTGCCGACATACTTGGCATAACGATCGTCTTTGGGTGAAACAGCCAGAGCAGTATCACCTAACATTGTTTCGGGCCGGGTGGTGGCGACGGTCAGAAAATCATCAGAGCCGCGCAGCTTGTATTTGATATGCCATAGTTTGCCATCGATATCCTTGCGTTCGACTTCGTCATCGGATAACGAAGTCTGACAAGATGGACACCAGTTGACAATTCTGTTGCCGCGGTAGACCAGCCCTTTCTCGTATAGCGCCTTGAAAACATCTGCTACGGCTCTGGAAAGTCCGTCATCCAGAGTAAATCTGGTTCTGTCCCAGTCGCAGCTGCAGCCCAATTTTTTGAGTTGGTTTAGGATTTTCTCTTTGTTGCTGTTGGCCCAATCGGAGGTTCGTTTTATAAATTTTTCCCGTCCCATTTCCCGGCGGGTAGTGCCTTCGCTTACTAATTTTTTCTCGACTATGACCTGGGTGGCAATTCCGGCATGGTCGGCTCCGGGAATCCAGACTGTTTCAAAGCCCTGCATGCGCTTGCGACGAATTAGAATATCCTGTATTGTGCCGTTTAAGGCATGACCCAGATGGAGAACGTCTGTGACATTCGGCGGCGGGATTACTATTGAATAAGGCTCTTTATCGGAATTTTCATCGCCGTGAAAATAGCCTTTTTCAATCCAGTTATTGTAAATGCGCTCTTCATTCTCAGCCGGAGAGTAGGCTTTGGTAGTCTTTTTTGAGCCGTTATTATCTTTCATATATGTTCATATTATTTTAATATCAAATCAGATGGCATAACAGAAAAAATCCGCCCCGGGCGGACTTTCAAAGAAATCAAGTATAGGAAGGCTCTTCTTTATTGTCAAGCTGCTCGTATTTTAGTTAAACTTTACAGATATTATCGACAGTTATGAAAGATATGAAAGCAAAAATACTCGACCCCAAGACGCCTTCATTTGAGCGGCTGAAACTGACAATGGCCTATTTGCGCTCAGAAAAAGGCTGTTCCTGGGACAGGCAGCAGACCCATCTTAGTCTATTACCCTATCTAATCGAAGAAACTTATGAGCTGGCCGAGGCTATCGAATCTGATGATTCTGAGCAAATTAAAGAAGAATTAGGAGATTTTCTCTGTCAGGCCATTTTTCATGCTCAGATTGCCTCAGATAACGGACAGTTCGAAATTGAAGATTCTATCAATCTGATTGTCGAAAAACTGATACGGCGCCACCCTCATATCTTCAAGGAAGAGAAAGACTTAGAGCCGCACGAAGTCCGTAATCAGTGGGAGCAGATCAAAAAGGGGGACAAAGAGAAGACTAATAAATCGAGTCTTTCCGGTCTTCCCAAAGAAATGCCGGCCCTGCTACGGGCCTTCCGGATAGGGGAAAAGGCTGCTGGAATGGGCTTTGACTGGGAAAAAGCCGAAAATGTGCTGGAAAAGATAGATGAAGAGATTTCGGAAGTTCGCATGGAATTGGGCAAAAATTCTTCTGAAAAGCTCTCAGAAGAGATCGGAGACCTACTATTTGCAGTGGCCTCTTTGGCGAGAAAAGCCGATATAAACCCTGAACTTGCTCTGCGGCAATCGCTTAACAAATTTCAGGAGAGGTTTGAAAAAATGGAAAAAGAAGTAGATAAACAGGATAAAAAGCTCTATAATCTTTCCCCCGATGAGCTCGATAGGCTATGGGAGGATAGTAAGAAAAGACAATAGAGTAATTATCCAGCTGTAACAATTTATTTTGGCAGGAATTAAGAAGGGGTTCAGGGGATTTTCAAGTTGACAAGAGAGTAAAAAAACAACGATGTTTTTGTTGTAAAAAAGACCGACCAATGCTAATATTGGCGCGTTTTGGTGGCGCATTGTTGTGCTTTCTGATTTTGTAGATGTGGTAAAGAGATATTTGGAAATAGAAATAAAGAAAAGATATAGAATTCACAGATTCAAGAGTTCTGAGAAAAGGAGGAAGGCCTATGACCCATACCATAGCTTGTGATTAATCCTAAATTGGTTACGTCACAGTGGCTGGCCAAAAAGTGAATTAGGCCGGCATTTCCGTAAACTAACTTTTTGAGAGGAAAGTAAAGAAATGAAGAAATTGATATTTATAACTTTAATTTTAACTTTAGTTTTAGCTATGTCGGCTTTTGCGAGCCGCACCCGTGTTTTGACCATGGGTAACAATAATACGATACTGGTGGATGACGCTAATATCTGGCAGTTCCCGTCACGTATTAATGACTATCCCGGCCTGGCCATCGCTGAAATAGCCACTGGTGATGTCGCCCAGTTTGGTATCCACTGGCGCTATAATGATGACAATCCCTGGGTGCTGGCAACATATTTTGATAATATGGCGCCTCTTCAGACGGATGATCTGATGAATGGTACTTTGGTACCCTTTGATTTTGCGCTTCTGGACAACAGAAGAATCCATATTCTTTATGGCAGAATGATGGGCGGAAATGCTTTCGGAGCCAGGTTTTCATTAAATCAAAGCAGCTACGATACTACCTCAGGTACTCCGGTATCCAGTATTAAAGAGTCTTTCAGCTATTACCAGATAACTTTTGGTCTGTCCGATGCCGCCAGGACCTGGGATGTGGCCTTTAACTTAGGAGTTGGCAGCTGGACTGACGAAAATGATGGTCTGGTAGAATTTAATTCTAATGGCTATTATGATTTTGGGTTGGAGGGCCGTATATTCTGGACGGGTATCGATTGGACTCGTGTGCCGCACGCAAAACTAATGTTGAGCAAACGGGGCATTGAAGATTTTGGCGGCGGAAATGCTGCTATCAGCGCTAACACATTCACCAGTACAATGTTTGAATTAGGCCTTGGCCAGGTTTATACTCCCGCCAGCAATGTTGAAGCTGTTTTGGATTTTGGATTTATGTTTTCGAGTGTAAAGCACAAATTCGAAGATATCGTCACACCAACTAACGATATTGAAAGAACTGATAAAATAAAGACAATTCCGTTCTTTAAGCTTGGTCTCGACGCTGAAGTATTCCGCTGGATGGATGTAAGATTTGGTGCAACATCTAATTGGAACAGAGAAACTGATGATGAGAGCACTATAGGTGCTGCTATTGAATATAAGAGCAATGTGGCGAGAAATGCGACCTATCTCGGTTTTGGTTTTCACTGGGGTAATTTCCACGTCGACACCAATGCCGACCCGCAGTTGTTTCTTGAAGGCTTGAACTTTATTTCCGGCGGAGATGAGACTATGAATTTCCAGATCAGTGCCATCTATGAAATGCTATAATAGATAATATCTATACTTTTATAGAAAGCCCGGTCATTTGGCCGGGCTTTTTTTAATGGAAGGACGTTGGGGCAGACGAGACCCGCCGTGGCGGGCCGCCCACAAACAAGATATCTCATGCTGGAGCGAGATTGCCGCGTAATCC
>JADFPZ010000006.1 GCA_022562075.1 Candidatus Zixiibacteriota bacterium
AATAGCCAGATTAGCAGAAGCAAAAGGATATTTTGCGCGGCTGCTGCGGTCGGCTCCATAGCATTTTTTATGACATCGCTGACTGAAGCAACTTTCTCGGATGAAGAGGTCAGGCAGCTATTGATGTTTGTCTGGGCGGCCGGCTTATACCCGCTGGCAGGGGACCAACCCGCTGCCCAGCTGTCCACGCAGGAAACTTCTTGACAATTCATTGATATAAGGCTTTATAGACTTCAGAAATTATGGCAGCAAAATTAAAAAAGAAACAGGACAACAACTCCGAAGAGTTCAAATGGCCCTTTGGAAAACGCAATTATATGTTTTTTGGGGCGGCCATGCTCTCAATTATTTTTGGCTATATAGCGCTGGGTCAGGGTTCGATAACTCTGGCGCCGATTCTTCTGGTTTTGGGCTATTGTGTGTTAGTGCCGGTCTCGCTTATCATCAAAGGTGACCCCGATCAGGACGAATCGAAAATAGCCGGCCGAGAAAACTAATCAGGCGACTTTTTTTCTCTTAATTCAGAACTTAATTATTTTTGAAATTTTCGACTCTGTTTTTGTACTGTTCAATTAGCGCTGAGGTTTCGTCGTCTGAGGTTGTTTCGGCGATAATATTAAACGAGGCCTTGTAGCGGTCGGGGGTAACCAGCACCCAGCCGCCATTTTCAAAAATGCGAACGCCGTCTATCAGTTGATGTTTTTTATCTTTGGCCTCTGTAATTAATTTTCTTAAAACCCTGCCCTTGCTGGACCAGGGACAAGGCACAGCAGCTGTCTGACTTTTGTAAATATCCAGCTTCTGGCGCAGTCCGGCTAGCGTTTCACCTGATTCGGCCAGCATTTCCAATAACTTTATAACTGACAATATCGCATCTGAGGCTCTCTGGAAACCCGGGAAAATAAATCCGCCGATTGTACCGCCTACGAAAGAGACTTCGCCTTTGCGGAATATCTCCATCATAGCCAGGTGCGTACTTGGTACACGGATAACTTCGACATTATGTTGGGCTGCAATCTTTTCGACCCCCATAGAGGCATTGACCGGTACCGCTATTTTTTTCACTTGATGAAGTTTCAAGAATAGCTCAGTAACTATCAAAAGCAGCAGCTGATCGTCTATCGGCAGACCGTCGCCATCGACTACTTTTATCTTTTCCGCCGCAGGGTTTATTACAAAGCCGATATCGGCGTTTAGCGACTTAACTATTGAAGAAATCTGTGCGGTCGAATCCAGAAACGATTGTTCAGCACCGCCTGTAAGTTCCCGGCTGGGATTAAGCGAGGCGTTAAGTTCGACTGCCGAGACTCCCAATTCAGAGAATATCGCCGGGAAAATCTGACTTGAGGCGCCGTTAGAATGATCTATAACAATTTTAACCCCGGCCTTCTTAATAACCTCTTTTTTTATGTGCGACATAAATTCGCGGCGGTAATCTTCGAGCAAAAATTTCGGTCTGTTCAGGCGGCCGATTTTGTCAAGCGTGACGCGCTGATAATCTTCGCCTACATACAGCCTTTCCACTTTCTTTAATTTCGATGCCGGCATATCCAGTCCGTCGCCGTCAAAAAATATAATATCTATCAGCCGATAGTCGAGCGGGTTGTGCCGGAAATATACGCCGGCCGAATAGCTGCCGTTGTGCAGACAATAGCGCACGACCGGAATGGGCAGCATTTCTAAATCGTCGGCGGTTACTCCGGCAGCCAGGATTCCCGAGAGCATGCCTCTTTTTAACAGACGCGAGGCATCCGAGGCATCACGGCTGGTTACCAGTGAACTACCTTCTCCCAGAAAGGCGCCAAAGGCAGAGCCTACTTTTACTGCCATCTCCGGAGTAATTTCGGTCAGGGCCAGACCGGTAATTTTGGAATCTGTGAAAAGCTCCCTGTTCCATTTTTCTCCCCAGACCATTGAGCTTGAAACAATAGCGCCATCGTCGACACTCTTGCCCGGCCAGATTTTGCAGTTCGCTTTGACCGTGGCCGAATCTCCAATAGTACATTCGTCGGAGACAACCACGTTATCCAATAGCTGGACATTTTGTCCAAGTTTGGAGTTGCTACAGACTATCGCTTCGGTCATCTTTGTTTCTGCGCCGATTTTTGTATTTTCCCAGATGATACTTTTTTTAATAAGCGCACCGGCGCCAATTTCTGTATTGGCACCAATCACACTGTTTTCCAGTTTAGCCGATTCCGATATTTGTGCTCCATTGCCTATGAACACTTTTCCTTTGATAGAAATGTTCTCAGGAATCTTTGCCAGTTTGTCGTAATAGAGCATGCCGTCTTCGTATTCTTTGCTCTCATATAATGAAATCTCAACCGAGGGTTTGTCATCAAACAGGTCATAGTGCACCTGCCGGTACTCGTCGATATTGCCGACATCACGCCAGTAGCCATCCATAATCCGACCGTACAACTTCATTTTGGCTGACAGCATTTTAGGATAGAGGTCTTGCGAAAAATCAAAATTGGTTCTTTTTGGAATCATCTTGATTACGGCCGGCTCCAGAATGTAGATGCCGGTATTAATAGTATCAGAAAAAGCCTCGCTCCAGGTAGGCTTCTCCAAAAACCTGACAATTCTGTCGTCTTCATCTGTTATGACAATGCCGTAAGCCAGCGGATTGTCCAGGCGGGTCAGAAGAATAGTGGCATCAGCCTTTTTGTCCTGGTGCCATTTTATCGCCTGGCCTAAATCAAAATTTGTTATCAAATCTCCTG
This sequence comes from Candidatus Zixiibacteriota bacterium, assembly GCA_022562075.1. Taxonomy (GTDB): domain Bacteria; phylum Zixibacteria; class MSB-5A5; order GN15; family FEB-12; genus JACZWU01. Next base: position 2,730 of record JADFPZ010000006.1, read on the forward strand.
AAATTACTATTACCGGTTCGCTACTGTTCTCCAGCGCAAAAGCAACTGCCCCGGCAGTGCCAAAATCTTCTTCAGGTTTGACGTATGACATGCTGACACCAAATTTGCTGCCGTCTCCGAAATATGCTCTGATTGCGTCTGACTGAAAATAGAGCAGCGCTGTAATATCGCTCAAGCCGTGCTTTGAAAGCAGCGAAACCACATGTTCCATCATTGGTCTGTTTAAAACAGGTACCATTGGCTTCGGCCTATTAATTGTGAGCGGCCTGAGTCTGGTTCCAAAACCTCCAGCCATGACAACTGCTTTCATTTTCAGCTAAGTCCCTTCATATATCCCAGATCGACCAATTTCGATTTGACATCATTAAAATCATTATAATCCAGATACTCAATACTATTGTCAGTGCAATACTTTTTGAGATCTTTTTTGGCAAAGAGAACATCCGCCGCTTTGGCCGCACAGACATCAGAATAGCCATCCCCTATAAATATAACGTCGGGCTCGCCCTGGTGCTGTTTTTTTAAGTCCTCTATCCGTTCTTCCTTGCAACTTCCGCAACTCTTGCAACGACGATTGTCATAAGGAAACATAATGGAAATTCCGCCGTTTTCAAATATCGCCTTATTGCTTATAGCATTAATTCCGTCCAGTTCAAATTTATTTAAAAGAAACTCTATATAAAAATCCAGTCCGTCGGAAATTATAGTCAAAGATATGTTCTGTTCCCGGCAGGTTTTGACAAACTCAGGAAAAGCCCTATCCAATTCGAAATCTTCAAGGAATTTGAAAGCCTGGTCTTTGCTGGTTTTTACTAAAGCAGCTTCGCGAATCAGGCACTCCCGGGTCGACATCTCTCCCGATTTCCAGAAAGGCAGCAGTTCATCGTTTTTGCCGCCGGAAAAGTGATGAAAAAAACTATAACCGACATCGCGCATTGAAATCGTGCCGTCAAAATCTACTGCTATCAGGCATTTTTTTTCTATCATGAGAGACTCACCCCGAGATAAATTGCGACAGCAAGAATCATCATAAAAGCATAGCTCCAGATCATAAAAGTTTTGTTGTTGGTGCTCTTAAACTGCACCGCGAAAACTGCCAGTCTGCCTACGGTCAATAACATAAACAAAATCACACACCAAAGGCTTAGTTTTTGTGCTATAGGATTTTCCAGATAAAGCAGTACGGATATCAGTAAACTCAGCGACAGCGCTAAATACCAGAAAGACAGCTGATACTTATAGAGCCAGTCATTTTTTTGCAGCCGGTCCATCATAATAATGACCCCAGGGCACTACTTAACAACTTGTAGGCAGTAAACAGCATAACAATCAGAAATACAATCTTGACAGCCAGCGGTTTGGCCAGTGTACCCAGTTGGCCGCCAATCATGCCGCCTATGACAACGCCCAGAATGACCGGCATGGCAGCAGAGGCATCCAGTCGTCCTGAACCAAGATAAACTGCCGTTGCTGCTGTAGCAGAAAAACCTATGACCATGGCCGAAGTACCTCTGGCTACTTTCAGATTTTTTCCAAACAAAAGATATAGAGCCGGAATTAAAAAGATACCGCCTCCGACACCAAGGGTAGCAGCGATGGTACCGGTAAAAAGTGCTGCAGTTGCCGCCACAGAATAGTAGATAGTCCTATTGTCAGAATGCCACCTCTTTTCAGATTCGTTTTTTTTCTTAAAAAGCATGAGAGCAGCATAAATAACAAGAACCGAGAAAATCAGCTGGATGATATTCGATGGTATATAAGCGCTGATGATGCTGCCCGTAACACCGCCAATCGTCATGAAAACTCCTAAGACAACAGCAAGTTCATTGTCTATCGAGTTTTTTTTCAAGTATGGCGTAGATGCTGACATTGAGCCCACTATAATCGCAGCCATAGAAATTGGCGCAGCAGCTTTGATATCCAGTCCCATTACAATTGCCATAAACGGCACCATTATTATGCCGCCGCCCAGCCCCAGATATCCCCCGAGTAATCCTCCGGTTAGGCCGCAACAAATGTATATAATTGATTCCAGTTTCAGTTTCTCTTTCTTAAGGCCTCAATAGCAAGCTGGATCGGTTCATATTCAAAAGCGAAAGCTTCCTTGTAAGAACGGTAGGCGCCAAATTTTCTTTCGAGCGCCAGCTGCCTGAGACGGTGCCAGATGAAATTTGCAAAATTTTTGAAATATAACTTATCTGCCAGCCGTGAATTTTCCGTAAGACTGGCTGCGACACTTTTCATATTCTTCGTCTCTGCCTGGGACTCCAAATATCTGGCAATTTCTGTTGTCTTAGATTCAAATTGAAAATTGCCGGACAATGCAAATTCTTTGAGCCTGGCGACCCACAAGTCACGAGTCTCAAAACAATTATCGGCAGCAATTATTTCATCCTGAAATTTGTGAGCAAATCGAAAGAGAGTCAGCGACCTCTCTAGTTCATCGTAAAAAGCACTGTTTTCTGTATAGTCAATATACAAGTCGGGAATAATTCCGCCGTCATTTTTAGCCTTAGTTCTGTCGGGCGAGTTTATGAATTTCCTGCCTTCAAAATAGTAACGTGAGATAGTCAGTCTGAGGCCGTCTCCATCCGGCAATCTGAAATATCCCTGCACCAGACCTTTTCCGAAAGTAGTATCGCCTACTATAACCGCTTTGCCGGAATATTTAAGCGCTCCGGCGACAATCTCCGATGAAGAGGCCGAGGCGCCATTTACTAAAATCGCCAGCGGTAATTTGGGCAGGTCAATTTCTGTGCTGGCGTAATACTCTTCGCTTTCCCAGCGGGATTTTCCAAACGAGCCGACAATGAAATCGTTTTTCTCAAAAAATAGATCTAATGTTTTTCTGGCCTCTTCAAAAAGACCGCCGGGATTATCACGCAGGTCCAGAATCAGTCCCTTGACAGCTTGAGGATTTTTTTTTATTAAAGAATCGAGCGCAGCTTTTAAATCATCAGTGGCACCGGCATCAAAATCCAAAAGCCTGACGTAAACAAAACTGTCAGGCCTAATACCAGCGTAAGGGATATGAAGGAAATCAATTCTTTCTCTTTTTATCTCAAGCTGCAAAGTGTCGCCGGTGGCGGGTCTTAGAATTTTTGCAATTATAGTTGTGCCTTCTTCACCTTTTACTATTTTTATCGACTCGGTAGACGACAATCCGCCAAGATTAATTGAATCAACTTGTGTAATAATATCACCGGTTAAAATACCCGCAACTGCTGCCGGACCACCCTCGCGTACTGTGATTATAAGCAAACCTCTTTCTTCGCTAGTCACCGAAACGCCGATTCCGTGATAACCGCCGCTCAACTCATCTACAAATTGGTCAAGCTGCTCTTTTTCGATATAACCGGAAAAGGGGTCGAGCTGGTCAAAGATTGCCTGACGGGCCGAAAGCATAGCGCTCTGCCAGTTGACTGGGTCGGGGTAAACGTCGCGAATAATTTTGGCTGCCCTGAATAAACTTTGCGAATATTTCACAGCTGGATCTGAAATAACAATAACAGCCATCGCTCCGGCGATACTAATTGTTAGAACCAAAAATAGAACAGTCAGAATCAGAGATTTTTTTTCATGATATTGATTATCCGTCATTGCAGCTTGAGTCTTCTTTTTAGAATTGTTTTGACTTGCTCAAATATTGCATCAGGCAAAGGAGAGCTGTCTATTAGTTTTACTCTGCGCTTTTCGGTTCTGGCAATCTCTTGAAATCCTTGACGCACCCGGTTGTGAAAAGCCAGCGACTGTGACTCTAACCTGTCGAGGGTTTTGCCGCGCCTTTTGGCCGCGGTTTTCAAATCAACATCAAAGACAAATGTCAAATCCGGCACGATGTTCCCGGTGGCTATTTTGTGAAGAGCTTTGACCATCTTAATGTTGAGTCTACGACCATAGCCTTGATAGGCGGTGGTGCTGTCGTAAAACCTGTCGCAAAGAACTACCGCACCATTAGCTAGAAGAGGTCTAATCTTTAAAGCAGTTAATTCTGAACGGGCGGCCTCATACAAAAGCAATTCTGTCAAATCCGGAATCTCTATCTTTTTATCTAATAAAATCTTCCTGAGTTTTTCGGCCACAGGTGTAGATCCCGGTTCGCGCAGCAAGATGACCTCTTTTTTCAATTTCTTTAAGTAGTTATAAGCTTTTCTGGCCTGAACTGATTTGCCACAGCCATCAATCCCCTCAAAAGTTATCAGCTGGCCTCTTGGTTTGTTTTTCTTCGTCATTATAATGTTTCAATTAGGTTTTGTAAAAAACCGGCGATTAATTCAACCGCCGGTTATAATATTCAATAATACTGTCGGGAAAACTACTTTTTCTTCCTGACAATCCTTTTTGGTCTGGGGCGCCTGACCCCTTTGGCAGCCATAGCCGGCAAGGTCTTTCTGCTTATAGAGACCGTTTTGGCCGTCTTCTTAGTACGTTTGGTAGAAGTAGTCGTCGTTTTAGCAGCATTCTTTTTCCAGCCATACCTGGTGATGAATTCCTCAGTCAATATGCGGGCCTCTTCATCGGTATACTGTACCGGCGGAGATTTCTTGAAATAGGAAGAAGGTCCGTTCAATGATCCGGACAGTTTATTATCAAGAGCCAGCTTGCAACAGCGGACAGCATCAATTACGACACCGGCCGAGTTGGGGCTGTCCCAGACTTCAAGTTTCATTTCAACGTTTAGAGGCACATCTCCGAAAGTCGTGCCTTCCATCCGGATATAGGCCCATTTACGGTCTGAAAGCCAGGGCACGTAATCCGAAGGACCGATATGAATGTTATCTTTGCCCATATCATAGGGCAGCTGGCTGGAGACGGCGTTTGTTTTGGAAATCTTCTTGGATTCTAAGCGGGAGCGCTCTAACATATTCAAGAAGTCGGTATTGCCGCCAAAATTGAGTTGATAGGTATGGTCGAGTCTGACACCGCGGTCATAAAAAAGCCGTGTCAAAACTCGGTGGGCAATTGTTGAACCGACTTGCGACTTGATATCATCGCCAATAATCGGCAGACCTTTTTTCTCAAAACGTTTTTGCCAGTATTGCTCTCTGGCAATAAAGACCGGAATACAGTTAACGAAACCGCAGCCGGCCTCCAGCACCTGCTCCACATACCATTTGGTGGCTTCTTCGGAACCAACCGGCAGATAATTTATGACGACATCAGTGCGTGTTTCTTTTAGCAGTTTGACAATATCAACCGTATCACCGGGAGCTTTTTCTATAACTTGAGAAAGATAATACCCCAGACCGTCATGGGTCATGCCGCGCATGACTTTCACGCCGGATTTGGGAACACTTGAAAATTTGAAAGTATTGTTGGGCTTGGTGAAGATTGCTTCAGACAAATCTTTACCAACTTTGTTTTTATCAATATCAATCGCCGCCGAAAACTCGATATCCCTGATATGATAACCACCCAGATTGACATGCATCAGCCCCGGCACCAGCTCACCATCTTTGGCTTTCTTGTAATATTCTACTCCCTGTACTAAAGACGAGGCGCAGTTGCCGACCCCGATGATAGCTACTCTGACTTTTGACATATAACAGAACTCCTTTTTGAAATTTCTTTTGTTACTTAAATGAACGTCGAATATATCCGAATGTAAGAGGGTTGTCAATTTCTATTTGCTTTTTGGGGTTAATCATATATCTTAAGTTTATTATTTATGACTATATAGTCATAAAGGCCCGAAATTTGACGAACTTGAAGACTTAATATAATGATTGATGAAAACCTCATAGCTGAACTGGTCCGAAGAAAAGTAGTTACCGAAACTTTCCGGCGGCTGCCGCCCGCTAAAAAAGAAAAGCTTTATTCCGCTGCCTTACATCTTTTTGCCAAATATGGTTACGACGGTATGGCCATAGACCAGTATTGTGCCAATGCTAAAATATCCAAGGGTTCCTTCTTTCAGTATTTCCCTTCCAAAACTCACCTGCTGGAGTTTGCCCTGCTGCTGTTTGACCACACTTTGATAGAAGTTTCTGAAAAATTAAGAAAAACAGAAACTGCGGTTATGGCCAAAGACAGACTACTGCAATTGATTCTGGCGCTGGGCGGCAGAGATGTTCTTCAGGCGGTTGAAAAGAAATTTTATCTGTTTGCCGTAAACTCTCTTCATCATAGTGCGGTAGCTGTAGAAGGCATACAACTTGAGCGTCATCTTTATGATTTTATTTCCGAAGTAGTCAGACGTGCTGTAGAAACCAGAGAAGTTCGTTCCGATTACGCCACCGAGGCAACCATTAGATTCGTAGCCCGTACAATTGACGGCATCCTCACAGATTTTTTCTTAAGCGGTAAAATTCCCGACCGAGATTCAACCGCCCCTCTGATTGATTTCCTGTTTGATGGCATAAAAAATTAATAGATTCTGGCGCCGAGTTCGGCCTCGTCGACAGGACGCAGAAGAGCAATCCCTCCGTCCGGCTTGCTGACACCTAACACCAAAACCTGTGACTCAAAACCGGCAATATTTTTGGGTGGGAAATTCACGACAGCCAGACATTGTTTACTTAATAGTTTATCGGGAGTGTAGTCACTCTTAAAACGACCGCAAGATTGTTTGATACCAATCTCTTTTCCGAAGTCGATCTTAAATTTATAAGTCGGAAACTTGGCTCGCTCAAAATCTGTAACTTCGATTATCCGACCGACTCTGATATCAACTTTTTCAAATTCTTCAAATGTAATCAGGTCGCTCATAGCTTTTAGCCCGCGTTCACTTTTACTTTAACTTTGTAATCCACCATGGCCAGAAGTTTTTCCTGTCTGATGCGAACAGCGGCTTCAGTCATGGGGAAATCCGGACCAACATGCTCAAGCATGATAGAAGAGGTAGCCGCTGCAAAGCATCCGGCCCGCCGCAAATCTCCATCGGTCTTAAAATATTCAAAAGTGAAGCCGGCCATATGGGTATCACCGCAGCCGGTGGCATCAACAACATTGGCATCGTAGGGCGGAATATCATAAAACTCCTGGCCGTCATATACAATCGAACCCAAATCCGCCAAAGTTACAATGACAATTTTCGCACCCCAGGATTTTATTATCTCGGCTGCTTTGTAAGGATTCTCGCGGCAGTCAACGCCGGTTAAGATGCGCCCTTCAAGTTCGTTCGGCTTGACGATATCGAACAGTCCCAGAATTTCTTCGATGCCTTCTGTCTTATGGTGGTAAATTTCATTTTGTTCATCTGCTCCGCGGATTAATCCTTGCGGATCGCAAAACATAAGGCCCTCAAAATCCCGCCTGATTCTTTTTATTTCGTCAAAGGAAACTTCGCCCAGAATCGGACCAATCAAGACAGCTTGTGAGTCTTTGTATAAAGACGGCGCCAGCTGTTCTATATTATCAGCCCGCTCAATTAGTTTTAAGGTCCTGTTGCCAAAATCATCATAATAGTGCAAAGAAAAGCCGCCTGTTTTTTCTGACGGCAAAATTGCATGCTTGATACCAAATTTATCAAGGTCTTGCTCAAGCTGCTTTTTGTAATCATCAGCGGCGCAGCCTACGAATAACACCTCGCTGCCAAATTTGCTCAATGCCAGAGCCGCATTGGTAGAGCAGCCGGAGAGAACCCTGCCTTTCGGTTCAACTTTCTGAGTTTTGATTAAATCATAAACGGGGTTGCCGATTACGGTGATCATTAAACTTCTTTTTTATCTCCGAGCATTTTCTTGGTGTAAAACAGCCGCTGAATAGCGGTAATGACAGAAGTTGCACCGACAATGATTAGGGCCAGTTCAAGCCAGCCGCCATTGGGGAAAGTACCGGTGGGACGATAGATTTCAATTATGGAGCCGCCAATAATAACCAAAAATTTCTCCAGCCGTCCCATAATTCCAACTGCGCAGTTTTCCAGCTTGCCGATAGATTCTGCTGCCGCCCTGGTGTAGCTGGCAATGAGCATTCCAAATAGCGCGAACAGTCCCCAGCCCGGATGAACCGCTCCCGAAAGTGTAATTCCGGCCAGGATAAAAAATTCGCCGTATCTGTCGGAAACGTGGTCGAAAAATCCGCCGAAAACAGTTCCTATATTCCCCGCTCTGGCGGTGGAGCCATCGAGCATATCCGTTATCGAAGTAACGATGATAAATATCACTCCCCAAAAAAAATCGGCTCTCCAGAAAAAAATACCGGAGACCATTGCCGATATCATCGACACTATCGTTATAAAATTAGGTCGCAAACCCATTTTGTAACAGACTTTTCCCAATGCTAATGAGTAGCGCTCATAGATTATTCGTTTTCGCTGATTTATTCCCGGCAAGGCAGCTTAGTCTTTCTCTTTTATTTTCTCCACATCAGAATATAGATTATTATATGGCAGAATCAATCCCGCAAGCAACAACAACCCGATTCTGAACTAAACAAACTGATTCGGTTCATTGACTTTCCGGGAGTTCGGCGGAATATTCCTGCCAATGTTTATTGACTATGTTGAAATCGAAATAGATGCCGGCAATGGCGGCCCCGGTTGCGTCTCTTTTCATCGGGAAAAGTTTGTTCCCAAAGGAGGACCCGATGGTGGTGATGGCGGCCACGGCGGCAGCATCATTGCTACTGCCGATTCTCAACTATCCACTCTTTTGGATTTTAGATACAAGCGTAAATACAAGGCAGAAAACGGAAAACATGGCGAAGGCGGACTCAAATCCGGAAAGTCGGGAAAAGACATAATTCTTAGACTGCCGGTAGGAACAGTTATTAAAGATCTTTCATCCGGAGATCTGATTGTAGACCTGGATGAAGCAGGAGCAGAATTTGTCTTAGCAAAAGGAGGCCGAGGCGGCAGAGGCAATAACCATTTTAAGTCGCCTACCAATCAGACCCCGCGCCGGGCCGATGACGGCATCCCGGGTGAAAAGAAAAAGGTAGCGCTCGAACTTAAACTTTTGGCCGATGTCGGTTTAGTCGGTTTTCCGAATGCCGGTAAATCCACTATTCTGGCCACACTTTCGGCCGCCCGCCCAAAAATTGCTGATTATCCCTTCACCACCCTCAAGCCCAATCTGGGAATCGTGGGCATCCGGGAACATAAGTCTTTTGTGATGGCAGACATACCGGGACTTATCGAGGGAGCATCGCTGGGCAAAGGATTGGGACTGCAGTTTCTCAGGCATATTCAGCGCACCAAGATTTTAGCGTATATTATTGACATAAATGAGCCGGATATTAAGAAAGCTTTTTGCTCTTTGCAAAAGGAGCTCGAGGAATTTGACGATTTTCTTTTAAGTAAGGTTTCGCTGGTAATAGTAACCAAAACAGATACAGTCTCAGAAAGTGATTTGAAGAAACTTTCCGGGAAGCTTCCTTCGGACTATATTTACATATCCGCAGTATCGGGCAGTGGGATTAACGGGTTTAAACAGGAGATAGAAAAACGTCTTGACCAACTCAGAGCTTAAAGAAAAGCTGACCGGCGCCATCGCTCTGTTGAAAATTCCGGGAGTGGGGCGGGTAAGCTACCAGAAGCTGGTAAAAAAATTTGGCTCTGCCGAAGGAGTATTTGAGGCCAGCATCGATGAAATTTCAATGCTCGACCGCATCTCACGCGGCATAGCATCCGGCATAAAAAGAGAATGCGACTTGCCAGAAGCCGGCCAGATCGCCTCAAAAATTGTTCAGTTAGGCTGGCAGGTTATGTTCCTGGGAGATGAAAATTACCCTGAACAGTTAAAAACGATACCTGCTCCTCCTCCGCTTTTATTTGCAACAGGCCAAGAACTCGGGACCGATGAAAAGTTAATTGCAATAGTCGGTACCCGGCATGCTACCGAAGCAGGTGAACTATTCACCTACAGACTCGCCACCGAACTGGCAGGTGAAGGCATAACGGTTGTTTCCGGCATGGCCGAAGGCATTGATTCGGCGGCGCACAAAGGAGCCCTCGAGGCCGGCGGCAAGACAATAGCTGTCTGGGGAAGTTCTCTCGATATTGTCTTTCCTGCTTCAAATAGAAAACTTGCCGAAAAAATCAAGAAACAGGGAACAGTCTATTCTGAATATTTACCGGAGACACGGCCGGATAAAGCTTTTTTCCCGGAAAGAAACAGAATAATTTCAGGCCTATCCTCGGGGATTGTTGTTGTCGAAGCCGGCGAAAAGTCCGGTGCGCTGATTACTGCCGGGCATGGCCTGGAACAGGGCAAGGAAATTTTTGCAGTTCCCGGAGGCCCCGGCGCCGCCAAAAGCCAGGGAGTGAATGATCTTATTAAAAAAGGCGCTCGCTTGCTGACTTCAGTTCAGGATATTTTTGATGAACTGCCGCTGCTCAAAAATCAAATATTGGTTAAGAAATTTAGACGCCTGCCCGACATGACAGAGACCGAACAAAAAATTGTAGGGCTGTTTACAGAAGGGCCGAAACAGCTAGACCAGATTTCCAGAGAAGTGGAACTACCGATAGGCGAACTGACTGAGTTTATGCTGACTATGGAGCTACGAGGTATTATCAGGGAACTTCCCGGAAAAAGATTCGTATTGTCAGAAGATTTTCAATGATCAAGAGAACCGCCAAAGTAACCAACAAATTGGGACTTCATGCACGGCCGGCGGCTCTGTTGGTCACTACCGCCACAAAATTTGAATCCCAATTTTTCATCAGCAAGGATTCTATCAGGGTTAACGGTAAGTCCATCATGGGGGTGATGATGCTGGCAGCTGAGATGGGTACTGAGCTAATTCTGGAAGTTGACGGCCCCGATGAAATTGAAGCTATGGCAGAAATTCTGAAAATATTGGAGTCCGGCTTTGGGGAAACCACTTAGATAATATCTTGCTTTAGACAATTCCTCCGCTGTATACTTTCAGGAAGTAAATCAATTATAGAACCATTCAAATTGGATAGTAGTGAAAGCTGTAGACAAACATAAAGTAATTAAAGGCAGACCTATAGCTGCTGGTATCGTGCTGGGAAACAGCAGAGTTGTTCTGCCGGGCGAAACTCAGGTTGTTGAGATAGCTGTGCCGGATTCTGCCCTCAGCGGTGAAATCAATGCTTTGGAGCTCGCTGTAAAAGAAACTGTTAACGAGCTTAACGATTTAAGAGATTCGGCAATCAAGAAAATGGGCGGCCCGGCAACCAAAATTTTCGAAGCCCAGCTTATGATTGCTCAAGATACGGAATTCTTAGGCCAGGTTAAGAAAGATATCAGGTCAGAGAAACTGAATGCTGCTTTTGTTTACAATGAACATATAAAAAAGGCAACGGCCCCTTTGAAAAGTTCAGCCGACACTTATATCCGTCAGATGGCCCTGGATATTGAAGCCGTAGCCGGCAGGATAATTTCGCATTTAAGCGGCAAGACCCGAAAAGACCCTGTAATTCCGCCCAATACCGTGCTTATTGGCAAATCGTTTACTCCCGGCGAAGTCTTAAGTTACCGGCGGCAAAAGGTGATCGGTTTTGTGGTGGCCGAAGGAGGCCCGGATTCGCATATGGGACTTATTGCCAGAGCCTTGTACCTGCCAGTCGTCATTGCTAAGGACTTAAAGCTTTCAAAACTAGTCAGTGGTCAGCAAATAATTTTAGATGCGATTGATGGAAAAATTATCTTCGCCCCTACGGCTGAGGAAATATCTGACTATCAGCAGCGTCGAAAAAGGATGGGCCCGGCGCTCATCACCCGCATCAAACATCTCAAAGAAATTCCACCAAAAACGCGCGACGGAGTTGAAATCCCTGTCGGTGGCAATATGACTTTGCCGGGGCCGGCTGAAGAAATTATGGCTGAAAAAAATATCCCGATCGGCCTCTATCGAAGTGAGTTTTTATATCTGGCTAAGGGCACCTTCCCTGACGAAGAAACTCAATTTGAACATTATGAACAGGTGGCCAGGAAATTTGCCGGTTCTTCGGTAGTTATCAGAACTTTTGATTTAGGTTATGACAAAATGTCTGCCGATGATGCCTGGCCGCACGAAGAAAACCCGGCTCTGGGCTGGCGCGGGATACGGCCGATGCTTGAAATGAAGAGCTTATTTAAGGATCAAATCAGAGCAATTCTCAGAGCCTCCAGCAGAAAAAATCTCAAAATCCTGCTGCCGATGATTTCTGACATATCAGAATTTGACCAGGCCAAAAGACTCATAGCCCAGGTAAAATTTGAGCTTAAGAAAAAGAAAGTTCAATATGATGAAAATATCCCAATCGGTATTATGGTTGAGGTGCCCTCGACCGTATTAATAGCCGACAGCCTGTTCCCCAAAGTTGACTTCTTATCCATAGGCACCAACGACTTAACACAATATATCCTGGCCGCTGACAGAAAAAACTCTAAAGTGGCCGGCCTCTATAACTCCTTTCACCCGGCGGTTCTTCAGATGATAAAAATGACAGTAGACAAAGCCAAAAACTGTGGCAAACCTGTTGCTGTCTGCGGTGAAATGGCCGGAGACATCCTGGCGCTGCCATTTTTCATAGGCTTGAAAATTGATTTGTTATCAATGAGTCCTAATCGTATAGTAGACTTATGCAGAACCGTCAAGAAAATCGATTCGAGCCTGGTACAGCCGTTAGTGCACTCAATACTGGCCAGTTCGTCCACCTCATCAGTAATAAAAAGATTGGAAAGTTTTAAAAATGCGATCGGAAGTAGAAGACAAAAAGAAAGCCACTTTGAGTAAACTTGATAACATAGAACAGATGCGCTCATTAGATCCGGGCAACATGTATAATTATATTTTTGATTTTCCTGAGCAGCTGGCCAGAGCGTTAAATATTGGCAAAAGCTGGAAAATTGATAAAGATATGTTTCAGGAAATTAAAAATGTGGTGGTTATCGGTATGGGCGGCTCCGCAATTGGCGGAGATTTGGCCAGGTCGTTTTTGAGTTCCAAACTGCTTGTTCCTTTTCATATTTGCCGCCATTACACTTTACCAGAGTTTGTCGACGATGAATCTCTGGTTATAGTTTCTTCTTATAGTGGCAATACCGAAGAAACTCTGGCAGCGCTTGATGACGCCCTAAGCCGCAAAGCTATGATTGCTGCCATAAGCACTGGCGGCATGCTGGCCGATGTCTGCAAGCTAAATGAAATTCCGATGGCCACTCTGCCGGGGGGAATGCAGCCCCGGGCAGCTCTTGGCTTTTCTTTTATTCCACTGCTGATACTGCTTCAGAAAGTCGGCCTGATAGAAAATATAGAAGAGCAGGTAAAAACGGCCATTGAAAGTCTAAAGACATTTAGAGAAAATTATACCGAAGATACCCAGGCAAGTGCCAATCCTGCCAAGCAACTGGCAGAGAAACTTCACGGCAAAGTAGTAATGGTCTATTCAGGACCAACCCTGACCGACGCCGTGGCCGTCAGATGGAAAGGTCAGTTTTGTGAAAACTCCAAGACACTGGCCTTTGCCAATCAATTCCCTGAGTTTAATCATAACGAACTGGTTGGCTGGTCCGATGTTACCCGTAATTTCACCGATAAGCTGGCAGCGATAATACTTCGTGACTCCGCGGATCATCCGCAGGTTAAGAAGCGTATGGATATTGTGAATCCACTTATTGAAGAAACGGGAGCTGAGGTAATAGAAGTAGAGTCGCGCGGCTCTTCTGAACTTGAAAGAATTCTCGGCCTTATTCAGATGGGCGACTTTGTCTCTTACTATCTGGCAATATTAAATGACCAGGACCCAACTCCAGTTTTGTCTATTGAAATGCTTAAAGATGCTTTATCTGATAAAGACGTTTGATTCTATGATAAAATAGCCCCTGGTACACTCATTCACATTTCCACCATATCGGCGCAAACCGCTTACAGGCAATAAGTTGAGCTACTAGTCCGTCAAAATATCAATTGACAGACTAATAGCTTCTGTATATAGTTAAATATAGCGGGAATCAAAGTTCCCGCTCCCCAACAAGCTTCAATAATATTCCGCCAATTTTTGATTGGGCATAAAGTTGTTTAGAACATAACCAATTTCAAAGGAGTGTAACATGAAACGCTTAATCTCTGTATTGGCAATTGCGCTGATACTAATAATGATGTCATGGGGGACAGCACATTCTGTCGGCGCGCCCAAAGTGCACCTAGTCACCGACGACCACCCCTGGGGTGGCGACCATTATGGCAATAATCTTCCTGAGCCTATTCTCTCACCAAATAGGCCAGTTCCAGATTCTGAGTTATCAAGCAGTTTCAGGTCCTGGATAACTAAATGGTACTACAACAGTATCTATTACCTGAATTTCTTGCCAAAGGACGACATCACTGTAGACGCAATCGAAGATACAAACACCAATAACAATGTAACCAACTATAACTATGAGGGAACGGGCAAATGAAGCGAAGCGTAATATTAGGCGATTCGTTCCCGGACGTTGCGTTGCATTATCTAACGTCGCTTATTAAGCGCCGGGAATATGCCAATGTAGTCAAATACTACGAAGATAATCGTAGCGAATTTGATGCATTCGGCGGCACCAGAGCAGGCCAATCACTTCATCTGGTGTCACAAGCCTACGCTTCACTCAATAACCACCCTTCAGCGCTAAGAATCGCTCGACTGGCTCAACAAAAAGCCGTCGAAGATGGCGATTCGATTTTACTCGCTGAGATATTTGCTACTATCGGATCGGTACTGATTCGATTGGGTGAGTACAAAGAAGCAGAAAAGGCTTATCGTGATGCGGAGTCTATTTTCCGCAGAAACGACCAACTCGAAGGACAATGCCGGGCATTAAACCAGCTCTCCGGATTGTTTTTCAGACAAAACGATTATCAGAATTCACTGGCTATTTTAACAGATGCTTTGAATATCGCTCACCAACTGGGTGACACCAAAAAGATTGCCTATATGATGGGCAACCTTGGCCGGTTGAATACTTTCTTAGGCGATTTCCCGGAAGCAACCAAGCATTTGCAGCTTAACATTGATGTCTCTACCGAATTGAATGACTGGCTTGAAGTAGGCAGAGCCTATTTGTCGTTAGCCTATGTTCACATTCAAACCGGAGAGTATCAATCAGCTGAAGAAAACTTGCAAAAAGCTAAAGAGTTCTTGAGCAAACAGAAAAGTGAAAGAGATGATATTATTTATCTCACTTATCTGGGAGAACTCTATCGCCATATGGGACGGCTGTCCGAAAGTGAATCGATTTTAAGAACGGCACTTCAGCAAGCTGAAGAGATAGCGCCCGGCACAACTTTGGCCGGACGCGCTATGCGCCATCTGGCAGAATTGTATGTCATAGAGCAGAAGTTCCAGGTTGCCGGCAGAATGGCGGCCAAATCGATGACAATAATGCAAAAAGCATCTGACAGAGTCGAATGTGGAGCTCTCTACAAACTCAAAGCAGTTATCGCCGATAACTCTAAAGACAAGGCGGCTTGTCAGAAATTCTTCAATCTTTCCATTAATTTGCTTTCTGATTCGGGAGTGCGTTTTGAAAAAACCGATGCACTTGTAAAGGCAGGCATGTCTGAAGCTTTTAGTAAAAGGAAACGCCTTATGTTTCTTTTTAGAGCTGAAGAATTCTATGCCCGCTATCGCATTGCACCGCAATTAGACAAAGTAGGCGCCTTGATTCAGGAATTGGGCGAAGTTGGATCGGGCAGGGCAACCAGTAAGCCTGTTCGGAAATCTGCAGAATCCGAATTTCTAACCAATTCAAGTGATATCAAACGCTTTATGAGCCAGCTTTCTATCATCGGCAAAATGGATTTGACGATTTTGCTGACCGGTGAAACAGGCGTGGGCAAGGATCATCTGGCCCGTTACTATCATTCTCAAGTCAGGCCCGATGGGCCGTTTGTAGCCATCAACTGCGCCTCGGTTCCGGAGACGCTCTTAGAGTCGGAACTATTTGGTCATAAAAAAGGGGCCTTTACCGGCGCTGACTCTGACAAGCTCGGCTTGTTTGTCTCGGCCAATGGTGGCGTTCTTTTCTTAGATGAAATTGGCGATATGCCGATTGCCTTACAGGCCAAACTTCTGGGAGTACTGGAGCACAGAAGAGTTTTGCCTCTTGGCTCTACCAAAGAGGTTGAACTGGACGTAGCTTTAGTGGCCGCTACGAACCGTAACTTAGAAGAGATGGTCGAGCAGGGACAATTCCGGCGAGATCTCTACTATCGGCTAAGCGGCATGTCATACCATATTCCTGCTCTAAGAGAGCGCAAAGAAGATATTCCTCTTCTTTTGAATCACTTTATTAGCAGTTCGAGTTTAATTTTGGACTCGGGCATAATCCCCGAAGAAATGCTCCGGCAATTTCTGGAGTATGACTGGCCCGGAAATGTGCGGGAGCTTCAGAATAAAGTGAAGAAACTTGAAGTGATGACACAGCTGGTAGCCGAAGGTGACTTAGTTGAGCTGACCAGGTCTCTCTTGTCTGCAGATGACGAGATCAAAAACCACAGCTTAACTCAGAAAGTTGCTGAGTTTGAAAGGCAACTTATTGTGGAAGCTCTCTTAGCTGCCAAAGGCAACAAATCGAGAGCGGCCAGATTTCTGGGCATTCACGAGGCCACCGTGCGTACCAAACTGAAACGTTACGGTATCAGCCTGGCTGGTTAATATTTGTGTGATGTGACAGAGAGTTATCCACACTCTCTGTCATTCGCTTTGAAAAAACAGTAAGTCGCGTTTACGACTACGAATTCATGTTACATTCCTTTTTGGGCAGTAACTCTCTGAAAATCAGAGAGTTACTGCCTTTTATTTTGATCTGCTCGTAGATCTATACGAGCAAATCATATCGCATTACCTTGCGAAAGCTTCACGTTTACTATTTAAGTCGTTGAATAATAATAAGTTGCCATGCGTTCAGGGAGCGCTATAGCAGAAAGGGCACGGCTGTTGCTTAAAGATAGCTTGTCATTTTTGCTCGAAGGGTACTGTCGAGGTACTCCGTTCTTCTTTTCTCTTTGGTGAAGAGGCTGCCCGCACGTGAGGGGTGTGCGGGTGGTCTATTTTTTTGCTGTCTGGTGTTTAGACGAATCAAGCTTTAATAATAATCAGTCATATTTTAACAATTCATAAACTTGTTGCTTTGCCCTGCTTTGAAGCGGATTTTTGGAAATCCGCAATTTTGTTGAATGTGAAAGTCACATCTGAAGGGAGCCGCCGGATGGAAGCAAACAGCGTCATGGTCATTTCGTTTATAGTCTACAGCCTCTTTATAGTTGGGGTTGGTCTCTTTTCGATGAAACGGCGTAAGGACACCGATGAGGACTACGTCCTGGCCAATCGTGAGCTGGGACCCTGGGCTTCGTCACTGTCGGCCTCGGCCTCGTCGGAGTCCGGCTGGGTCATGCTGGGACTGGTCGGTTTGGCTTTTAACAGCGGCTTGTCGGCCATGTGGATTATTCCCGGCATAGCAGCCGGTTATCTCTTTAACTGGTTCGTGATTGCAGAAAAACTCAGAAAAGCCAGCCTAAAAAGCGGTGCCGTTACTTTGCCACAATTTATCGCCGGCATGTTTGACAGCGACTCTCGCCTGCTGCGCTTGATTCCTGTTATTGTAATTACTGCGGCTATGTTAGGATATGTAGCGGCACAGATGAACGCCGCCGGCAAGGCTTTTGAAGTTACCTTTGCTCTGCCCTACCAGAGCGGAGTTTTGGTCGGGGCTGTGATTGTGCTGGCCTATACTGTTACCGGCGGCTTTCGGGCAATCTGCTGGACTGATATTATTCAGGCTTCGTTTATGTTGGTTGCGCTTATAGTAATGCCGCTGGTCATGCTCAGCGAAGTTGGCGGCTATGAAATATTCAGTTCGCTGCTGACTGCAACTGATCCAAACTTGCTGAGTCTCTCAGGCGGTATGAGCGGCTATGGCCTTTTAGGCTTTGTCATTGGCATGCTGGGTATCGGACTGGGTTATCCCGGACAGCCGCATATACTTTCCAGATTTATGGCCGCCAAAGATAGTGAGACTGTCAAAAAAGCCGGACTGATTGCCTTTGTCTGGATGGCGGCGGTTTATACCGGAGCAATTTCTTTTGGCATGTTTGCCCGGGCTTATTTTGGAACGCTGGCCGATGCCGAGCAGGCCCTGCCTCTGGCCTGCAGCGAACTTCTGCCGCCGGTGCTGGCGGGCTTCGTAATCGCGGCCATTGTGGCGGCTATCTGTTCTACCGCCGACTCTCAGTTGATAGTCGTCTCTTCTGTTATCTCGCGGGACGTTTTCGGCTGGGGGAAAAAAGAAGATAAAACTTCGCCCGAAGTCATTGCCCGCCACCAGCGGCTCGACAGATGGGTGCTGGTTGGCTTAGCTGTGGTAGCTGTCTTTTTTGCGCTGACTGAGAACAGAATTATATTTGATTTTGTGCTATATGCCTGGTCCGGACTGGGGGCAGCCTTCGGGCCGGTCATAATATTGGGGCTGCTCTGGAAAAAAACTACTAAGCAAGGCGCCATTGCGGGAATGCTGACCGGCGCTGTTGTTACTGTCGTCTGGAAAAATGTGGCAGTACTAAAAGCTATCGTCTATGAACTGGTGCCGGCGTTTTTACTGGCTCTGGCTCTGACCTGGCTCGTCAGCTTGATGACCCAGAAGAACAAATGACAAAGTGCTAATTTAAGATTATGGCAATGAAGAAAAAAACCAGACAGATAATCTTGATGGTCGTCAGCTTGTGCCTGGCGGTTGTTTTAGGCGGCGGCTTCTATGTTTATTTTTGGCTCCAAAATTCGCAACCGCTCAGAGCAGGCATAATTTCAACAAATGCAATAGACAGAGAGGTAGAGATAACGTTTGACCAGATGGGCATTCCGCAAATCTGGGCGGAGACAGAGCCTGACGGTTACTTTGCGCTTGGCTATCTGCATGCTAATGACAGATTATTTCAAATGGATATGGCCCGCCGGTTGTCACAGGGCAGAATGTCTGAACTGCTGGGAAAGATAGCATTAGAAAGTGATATACGTCAGCGTCGCATCGGTCATAACAGAATTGCAGCTGCGGCCATTAAAAATTTGAGTGAAGCAAACAGAAGAAAACTTCAGGCTTACACAGACGGTGTCAATTATTACAAGATTTCGGCCAAAGCTCTGCCGTTTGAGTATCTGCTTTTGGGGAAAGAGTTTGAAAACTGGAAAGTTTACGACTGCTTGACTCTGCTCAGTTTTCAATCCTGGTTTTCTGACGCCCTCCAGAATCATGATCAGTTTTTTCTTAAACTTAGTGAGTCTGTCGGAGAGGAGTTGGCCAAGTCGCTTTGTTTTGTTTACCCGGACTGGGCGCCGGTTACAGTCCCTGATACCGGTACGATAGATACGATTGAATCCAAGAGTCCTGAGCTTGGCCTGCTAAAACCGAAAATGCCAACTGATACTGAATTCTTTAGACCCAAACAGACTCCATACCTGATGACCAATTCTTCGAATGCCTGGGTAGTGGGTCCGAATAAGAGCAAAAGCGGCCAGGCCATGCTGGCCTCTGACCCGCACCTGCAGATAAATCAGCTGCCTCAGTTCTGGCAGATGATCGGGCTGCACATTAAAGAAACAAATCTTAACGTTTTGGGTATCACTGCTCCCGGTCTGCCATTTGTGATAATGGGGCATAATGGGGCTGCCGCCTGGGCCTTTACAGCCGGCGGAGTTGACATTACTGATTACTACCTTGAAGAATTAAATGCCGAAGATTCGACACTATACCGGACAGCTTCGGGCTGGGAAAAACTCAAATTCGCAGTCGATACGATTTTTAGCGCCGACTCAGACAGCTCTATCATTTTGAAGACGTCTATCACCAGACATGGACCGCTTTTCGATAATTTGTCTGAGAGTAACAAGACATATTCATTTAAGTGGGCGGGTTACGATGTCGACTTAAACCTGTCCTGCAGTGCGGCCTTTGCCTTGCAGGAAGTCACCAGCTTTGAAGAATTTCGTAAGATTGTAACTTCTTTGGGGGCGCTTGATGCCAATTGGTTGTACGCCGACAAAAACGGAAATATCGGATATCAACTGGGTACACCGATTCCTATCAGGCAGACTACTAATTTCTGTCTGCCGTTATCTGGTAAAATAGCCGAGCATGATTGGCAGGGCTACTATCCGCTGCCTGAGACACCGCACTCTTTAAATCCTGAGCAAAACTGGCTGGCCAGCTGCAATAACTTGCCATCGCGAAGAGCAGAGTTTGCAGAACTTAGCGGAAGTTTCATGCCGGGCAGGATAATGCGCATTACCGAACTGATGAACGAGAGCCAGGTATTATCCTCGACTGATTTAAGCAAATTTCAAAACGACAGAGTAGATGTATATCTCTTACGTTGGAAACAAGTAATGTTCTCCGCTCTGTCTAAACTGGGTGAATCAGACCTGGCTGATATGATTCGAAATTGGGATGGCAGTACCTCGGTTAGCTCAAAAGAAACTTCCATGGCAGTAGAGTTTGTTGAACAGTTAAGGAAGCATATTTTTGAAGACGAACTGGGAGAGTTGTCTGGCGGCGTGCGATCGTTTTGGATAGACGAAGTGTTTGAAAACACTGACTTACATTTTTGGTTTGACGATTTAAGCACCAAAGACGCTGTAGAAACTGCTTCAGAAATTTCGGTAAGAGCAATGTCGGCTGCTCTAAGAATAGTAGACGGCCGAAGCTGGGGAGAATTAAACAGTCTGTCAATGAACCACCCCATGGGGCAAGTGCCAATACTTGGTGATTATTTAACCCTGAACCACGGTCCCTGGGAGTGGCCGGGTACTGCCAGCACGTTAAATGCCTCTTATATCGTTTCTAATAGTGAAAACGGTTACAGTACTGTGGTAGGTGCCAGCTGGCGGTTTGTGATAGATTTTTCAAAAGTCGACGAAGCAGAATTTACTCTGCCAGCGGGTAACTCCGGCAACCCCATGAGCGAACATTTTTTTGATTTCTACGATTTCTGGCGTTACGGTGGCAAGTGGAAAGTACCAATCTCATATGAAAGAGTAAAAGAAAAAGCTGTCTCTGTTCTGACAATTCAACCTGCCCAAAGCTCTGATTAGAGTTATTCCAATAGATATTTGATTTTTTCAACATCATTATTTGCCCTGTCATAATCATCGTGCCTGCCAATATCCAGCCAGTAGCCATCGTAAGGATATGAATTGATAGCAGCGCCTTTGTCAAGCAGTTCATACATCAGAGTGTCAAAACCATAAGCTTTTTCAGCCGGAACAAAGTTGAGTATCTTTTTTGAAAAAACGTAAATACCCATTGATACGACAAAGTTAAAAACCGGCTTTTCGTTAAAGCCAACTACCTGGCCGCTCTCGTCAACAGACAGGACTCCGTAGTCAGCCTGGCTGTGACGTTCGTAAGCAGCAATTGTTAAAGCCGATTTACTTTTCAGATGCTGTTTAAATAAATTTTCAAAATTCAGATCGGTTATGACATCGGCATTGGCGACAATAAAATGTTCGGGCAGGTTCTTTATCAGCTTTAAGGGACCGACTGTTGAGAGAGGTTTTTCTTCATGTGAATAGGAAATTTTTAATCCGAGTTTTGAGCCATCCCCCAGAGCTGATTCAATCTTTTCGGCCAGGTGATTGACAGCCATCCGAATAATTTTCACGCCGGTTCGCTGCATCTGCCTGAGTAGTATTTCAACAACCGGCTGGCCGCCTACCGGCAGCAGCGCTTTGGGAGTTTCGTCTGTTTCCGGCATCAGCCTGGATCCTTTACCCCCTGCCAGCACCACTGCTGTAATTGAATTATCTATTGCAGGCATGTAGTCATTATCTCAATTTCTGTATCGCTGACTGTGAATATCTGTTATCTGTCCGCATTTAATGGCATCAATATACTCACAAATTCCATTTGAAACTGTCTTAGTTTTCGTATAGCCTAAAGTTGTTTTTATTTTATCAGAATTTACGCGATAGTCTCTGGGATCTTCGTCCTTCGTTACAAAGACTACTTTATCTGCAGCCTCAGGAAGTTCTTTTAAGATGAGTTCTATCAGTGTTTTTTTTTGAAAGTTTTGAGATGTATCACCAACGTTAAATGCCTGACCAGTCACCATAGACTCATCGGCTTCAAGCACCAGTTGACAGGCCCGGGCGATATCCTGAGTATGGCAGTACGGCCTCCAGAAATTTTCACCATAGATTTCGAGTTTTTCCCCCGTAGCCAGTACGGCTGTGAATTCGTTAACAGTCAGATCAAGTC
Source organism: Candidatus Zixiibacteriota bacterium (assembly GCA_022562075.1). Classification (GTDB taxonomy): domain Bacteria; phylum Zixibacteria; class MSB-5A5; order GN15; family FEB-12; genus JACZWU01. Next base: position 24,851 of record JADFPZ010000006.1, read on the forward strand.
TTGGGCGGGGCGACATACCGAAGGCTGTTGCAAAACGCAAAATAACCGGAGAAAACGATTCACTCTTTTGGGAAATTAAGAACTCTTCAAAACTAACTTTGAGTCTGGCGTAATGCGAAATCGGTTTTAGCCGCGAAGTTTCATCTACATAACCATCTCTTGCTTCCATTTTACCATAATTGCTGCAGGTGGAAGCAAAGATGAATCGTTTTATTTTTTGCTCTTTGGCCAGAGTAGAGAGCATTTCGGAAGCGTCTTTGTTTACTTCAGTTGCTAACTGCTTGTTTTTTTCACAGGCCGGGTCACCTGCTATTGCTGCCAGATGCACTACCGCAGAAATGCCACTCAGAGCTTGTTTAACAGCTGTCTCATTTCGAATATCACCGTGAACTATTTCTAATTTGCGATTATCGGAATACAATTTTAATGAATCCTGCCGGTACATCAGGTTATCAATAACTCTGACCCGGTAGTTATCTGAAAGCAGTTGTCCTACCAGAACCGAACCGATATAACCCGCGCCGCCAGTTATTAGTATGGGAGAATTGTTTTGAGTCACTTGCCGCTTCTATTTAAAATCCAATAAGGAAATTGATCTTGTACCATTTATCATGGGTAGATTTGAAAATAAGGCTGTAGCAGGAATAGACCAAGCCTTTTGAACAATCAATATCTTGTATCTGGATTGAGACTTTAGAGATTGACCAGAATCTCTTTGGCTCTTATAAGCTTTTCCCCGTCCAGTCCCAGGTCTATTGCTTTTTGAAGGCTCGGTTTGGCCTCTTTTCTATCAAGTTGTGCAGCTGCTCTGCCTTTTGCGAACCAGACCAGGGCTGATTCTGGAAATTTGGAGCAAGCTCTGTTTGCCTCGCCATAAGCAAAATCATATCTGCCAATCCTAAAATAGACTTCACTTAAATTTAACTGTGCCTTCATATTATCATAAAAAACATTTATCGCCGACCGTGCCAGGTTGGCGGCTCTGCGGGCATCTATATTTTCCAGAGATAGAATTTGCGAAAAATAATAATTTACATCGCCGAATATTGGATCTTCGTCAAGAACTGCTTCGAAGATGTCGAAGGCCTCTTCTCTTTCCCCCATACCATATAATGTTCTGGCTTTCTGGATTCGCGCTTCTAAGTAATCTGAATCAGCGGCCAGCGCTTTTTCTAGATCACTTTGGGCTTTTTCAAAATCGCCGGCATCGTTAAACAGCCTGGCAGAAAAAGTAAGCAGGTCAGGGTTATCTTTAGCCAGTCCCGAAGTAAGCAGAGCCAGTTTTGCAATTTCTTGGCGCGTATAACTTTCTTCAATTGTAAAAAGGAGTTTTTTGAAGTAAGTCAGCTCTCCTTTCAACTGCTGCCCATATTTCTCAAATATCTCAAAAGTTTTGTCAAGTTGCCCGCTTCTGGCAAAGACCAGTCCGTTAAGAAGATTAATCTCAGCAGACCATTTGAGCAGATGCGGAAATTCATCGATAGTCTTCCGGGCATCTTTGATTCTGCCTAATGACAATAGCATTTTGACTTTATTAATTAGAGCTTTTCGGGACCATTTGTCATTCTTGAGAGCCATATCATAAGTTTCTTCAGCAAGTTCAGTTTTGTGTATCTGAGCAGCATAAATATCTGCAATGTCTATAAGCCATTCAGTATTATGAATATGAATAGCCCGTAAATTTTGCAGTTTTTCCAGACCTTTATCAAACTGTCCGATACTGTAAAGCAAAACAGCTTCTTGCAGTTGAACTATTTTGAGTCTTGAAAATGGCTGTTCAATGTCTCTTAATTCCCTCCAGGCTGTAACTCTGTCTGCGGTATGCCCTTTGTGTATCGCTATTTTAACATTAATGAATTCTCTGACCTCTGTGGCATAGTCAAATTCATCCATATAAGCCTTGACAATACTCTTGACGGCTGTCGGATGCCTGGCGTAGGTGTGCTGCTTTCCGCCTGAAAAGAGGTCATACATCATAATGCTTACATTTCTTGGAGTCACTTTCAGCAGATCTGAGAAAAGCATTTTAGAGTAAATGAAATTTCCCCTGTCCATTTCCAGCAGCATGCTTAATGTTAGTTGTATGCCTGGGGCGGCACCCCGGTCGCCCAACTGCTGAACAGCCTGTCTGGCTTCAAAGTAGTAATTGTTGTTGAGGGCACGGTCAAAGTGTTCATATATATCAGAAACGGTAGCTTCGGGAAGCGATACCGCTTTACTACTTAGCGCCATGGCTGAGTCGACGTTCCCGATAGCTTCAAAGACTCCGGCAGCCGCAAAAAAGTGGGCTACGGTTGTCAAATTAGCAGCTATTGCTTCCTGCAGAAGCGAGTCTCCTTCGGTAAAACTGTGCAATTGGAATTCTGATTTACTCTTTAAAAGCAGGGACAGAGTTTTGTCCATTCCGACTGTTTCTGCCTGCTCCAAAATCTTTGCCGCATTATATATTTGACCAATTGATTCATTATATCTGGCCATCACCAAAGCCGAGGCCGGGCTTTTTTGTTCAAGCTCATAGAATCTTGAGGCAGCAGCTCCTGCTCGTTCCAGATTACCTAATCTGGAATAAATTCTAAATACTCCTGAGTAGGCAGGAGAAAATTCCGGGTTGAGTTCTATGGCTTTCAGATAAAAGTTAAGAGCATCATAATGATACAGCTGCTGTTCTAATATAAGAGCTTTTCCATATTGGCTATAAGGAATGGAGCCAGAATTTTCTGCTGCATTGTCGAACTCTTTTTGTGCATTTTCAAAATCAAAAGATTCCAGATACTGCTTTGCTTTCTGAAGCGACGAAGTAATCTGCTCCTCAGGTGTCTTGGAGCATCCAGCTATAGCTATGCACAAGATTAGGGCCAATAGTGCCTTTTTCATCAACTCAATCCTCATATTCTTATAAACTGGTCCCGGATCTGAAATCAACGAGGTCTCAGTTTTTTACTTTTCAAGGTCATTAGTTAATATTAGAAATATAGCAATAATTGTGCGCAACCGCCAATTTGTATTGGTATAAGTGCCAGCTTAATTTATATTTATACTGAAAATGGTAAGCTTGGAGTCTGTAAATTTAAGAAAATACTACCGCAAAAGAGCGGTTGTTGACGGAGTCTCTATTAAAGTCGACCCGGGCGAAGTAGTCGGGCTGCTGGGACCTAATGGAGCCGGCAAAACTACTACTTTTTATATGCTGATAGGATTTATTCGTCCAGATAGCGGAAACGTCTTTTTGGGGGGAGAAGATATCGGTAATATGCCAATGTATAAACGTTCCCGCCGCGGGATAGGCTACCTGGCTCAGGAGCCGTCGGTATTCAGGAAAATGACAGTAGAAGAAAACATAATGTCTATATTGCAGTTTCAAAAAATGACCGGCCGCAAGAGAAAAGAAAGGCTCGAAAAGCTTCTGAAAGAACTGGATATCAGCCATCTCAGAAATCACAAAGCCTATACCCTCTCTGGCGGAGAAAGAAGACGAGTTGAAATTACCAGGGCTTTGGTAAATGAGCCCAAATTCATTCTTTTGGACGAACCTTTTGCCGGAATTGACCCGCTGGCTGTTGAAGATATTCAGGGGATTATCTGCCGTCTGGTAGAAACAGGGCTGGGTGTGCTCATAACTGACCATAACGTCAGAGAGACCCTTTCTATTTGCTCCCGGGGCTATATAATGTGTGACGGTAAGATTTTGAAATCCGGAAGTTCAGATTTTCTGGCTAACGACCCGGAAGCCCGAAAAATTTACCTGGGCGAAAAATTTCGCCTAAACTAAAAGATATATGGCAGTGTTTAATAAGTGAACGATGTTGACCGCAAGTGTAAACCTGAAGCCTTTTAAAACCGATAAATGGTTATAAGGGGACCGACAGACGAAAAGTAAGACAATTATGAGGACATTGCAGGTACTGATATGAAATTGCATCTACAGCTAAGACAGTCTCAAACACTGGCTCCCCAGCTTATTCAGTCCTTAAAGATGCTGCAGATGCCGGCTTTGAGGCTGGAACAGACTATTCGTCAGGAACTGGCCACCAATCCAATGCTTGAAGAAATAGAAGAACTTGAAGCGGATACTGATGATGATGAAGAGTCTGAGTTTGAAGTAGCTGAAGATGAAAAAGATAAAGAATCGGATGACAGTGTCGACTGGGAAGAATTTTTGTTCGACGACGATGACGGCTACAAAATCCGCGAGACCAAAGAGCAACGAGAAGAAATAATCGAAGGCAGCGCTGCCCAGACTAATAATCTTTATCATCACCTGACCGAACAGCTACATCTGCTAAAGTTGACCGAACAAGAGCAGCTAATTGGCGAATATATAATCGGCAACATATCTCCAGATGGCTATCTGGGAATATCGGTTGAAGAAATGGGTGTTGAGTTAGATATTCCGAATGAAAAAATAAACGAAGTTCTGGAGATGATTAAGAGATTTGACCCGTCGGGAATAGGAGCCAGGAATTTGAGAGAATCTCTCATGATTCAGTTTAGAGACAAAGGAATGGAAGGCACCTTAGCTTACCGGATAGTTGATGAGCATATCACCGACTTAGAGCGAAAATCCATATTGCAGCTGTCTAAGCTGATGGGTACACAGGAAGAAAGAATCCAGGTAGCTCTAGAGGAAATAAAAGCTCTGTCACCGGCTCCGGCTCACGGCAGATTTGATCAGGGTGCCATGCCCATAGTACCGGATCTGATAGTCGAAAGAATAGGTGATGAATATGTGGTTTTTCATAACAACTCCCATATGCCCAGACTCAGGATTAATTCCAGCTACAAACAGTTAGTAAAAAGGGGTAACTCTTCATCTGAGGATACCAAAAATTATATAAAGCAGAAACTTGAGCAGGCCCGCTGGCTATTAAATTCCATCAACCAGAGACGCTCTACTATGATCAGAGTCATGCAGTCAATAATTGAGCGGCAGAGCGAGTTTTTTGAAAAAGGCCCGGCTTTTTTGAAACCGCTGATTATGGAAGATATTGCCCAGATGGTTGACATGAACGTGGCCACTATTAGCCGGGTAGCCAACAGCAAATACGTTCAGACTCCTCTGGGAGTTTACGAAATTAAGCACTTTTTCAATTCGGGCATTACCCGTGAGGACGGCAGTGATATGTCCAAACGCTCTGTAAAACAGCGCATCAGGGAAATAATAGAAGCTGAGTTAGCTGCCAAACCGCTTTCGGACCAGGAGATTTTCCGCCGTCTAAATGAAGAGGGTATCAAACTGGCCCGCCGGACTGTCACCAAATACCGCGAAGAATTAAAAATCCCCTCTGCCAGACTAAGAAAACGAGTGGGTGTCTGATAAATTGAGATATTTTTGAGCCGCCTGAAACGGGGTTCAATTCTGCTATTTCATATCCTCTAAAATTTTCGTATCTTGCTCCAGACAAGCAGCAATAAGCTGGTTTTCCGGAAAACGAAAATGCTTGAGTAAGCTCAATGTTTTTGTCGGTGTTGAAAGGAGCCTTTTAAAAATGCTAAAAACTATAACTGCCCGGCATTTTGATTTATCAGATGAAATGAGAGCAAAGGCAGAGGATGAAATGGAAGGCCTCAAAAGATACTTTGATAATATTATCTCTGCTGAACTGATTCTGGCCACAGAAAAACATATCAAGAAAGCTGAACTGAAAGTAAGGGTCTATAATCAAACCCTGGCTGCCAAAGCTGACACGGATGACTTTTACAGTTCAATTGCCAGCGCAGTAGAGAAGATAAAATCCCAGCTAAAAAAGTACAAAGGCAAGCTGAAGGATAAAAAGCCGGAGCAAATAGCAGACTTTATTGACGGGCTTACCAAACCTTCGACAGATACCGAAGGACTGGAATAGCTCTTTTAATATAGATTTGAGACTCTTGAAACCCGTAAATTTAGTGTTATCAACAGAGTTACACAATACTCAATTCTGAATCACGTTGATTGTATGTTCTTTAGAAAACAGGGTTATCAAATGCAAACTCATAAAAGGGCTCACACCGCCGCATAGTTGATATTCCGTTTGCGAAAGTCGTCCGTAAAGCCCGTAAATGATATTCTTGAGCCCGCCGTGCGGTGGGAGCGAGCGGCTGCATTTTAGAAGATTCGGTAATTAAATAATTGAAGCGGCAGATCCTTCGACTTCGTTCAGGACGACGCGAGAGGGCGTCTGCCGCCCACAAAAACAGCGAATCACCTCGTTAATCCATCTCCTCGTTGATGATGAGGCGGCAGTCCTAATGGCAGGCGACCGCTAATGGGCGTTATGCCCAGGAGAGCACGCGCCGCCGCGCGCTGCATAACCGGCTGCCCGCTCCAGGCTAACATAAAAGTGCCTAGGTCCGGCAACCGCTCAAGCACCTCAAGTTCACCGAACGAGATCAAGACCACCCGGCGTCCTTCTGATTGGAGTTGCCTAGCGAACTGTACGAATTGTTCCGACATCTTAACCTGATCCTCGAGCCTGACCCCTATCTGAGGCCTGAGATAGACAGAGAGGATCACTAAATCGAAGCTAGACGCCTTCTCTTTGAGATCGCTGAAAATCGAAGGATCCGAAGTAGGAGAAACTCGCACTGTCTTAACCGATCCAACGTTCGAACGCAGTACTTTTCGGAAGTCGGTACCGGCCTTCTTATTGTCATCCGTTTCGAAGGTAATGCTGAGGACCCGAAGTTCTGACGGATTGGTCAGTGGGACCAGGTTCGCCCGGTCACGAAGCAGTACGATTGAGCGATCTGCCGCCGAGTCTGCTGCTTTTTGATGTGAGCGGCGACCGACTACTTTACTGACCGCATCGAGTGAAACAATTGCGTTTTTGTGAAGTCCAATTCGGGCCTTTGCTTCCAGTATTCGACGCACAGATTTGCGAAGACGCTCAACCGGATACTTTCCCGACTGTACCAGAACCGCTAGTGTATCAGCTGCCTTTAAGGGGTCAGTCCCCAAGAGAAAATCATTTCCAGCCTCAAAGGCTAAAATAGTTGCCTCTATAATTCCATAATTATTTGTACGCCCACCCATAGCGAAAGCATCGGTTATTAGCAGTCCGTTGAAACCGAGGTCCTCACGCAGGATCCGGGTTATCTCCGGAGAGAGCGTAGCCGGAAGCGAGTCTGAACCCGTGAGACCGGGCGTACCGATGTGCGAACTGATAATAAGATCCGTGCCGGCTTTAATGACATGTTTGAAGGGAACGAAATACACCGAATCGAAATAAGCGCGGTCGCCTCGTTCGATAGGAAGCTCCACGTGCGGATCGGATGCGAGGGCACCTGCACCTGGAAAAAAGCCAGGGGTAACAAAAAGACCCACTTCGTGCGCGCCCTGGATGAAGGCAGCGGCAAGCCGCCCAATCTGTTCCGGGTCGTCTCCGAAGGTTCGATTGTGCAGTGCATCGTCCAGATCTGTGAGAACAGCGAGGCAGGGGTCGCCTCTCATATGAAGTCCGGTGGCACGCGCCTCCAGACCGATAATCCTGCCTGCTTCCCGCGCGGCGGCCGGGTCCCCGATCGCACCATACGCCATCGCTGGGGGCATGTCCGTACCTCCACCAAGCCTCCACGTTTCTCCTCCGAAGGAGAACATCCTTTTCCCCAGGCCGTCTCCTGAGAATACAAGTAGAGGCACTTTCGCATGTGCCTGAAGAGTATTGAGCTTTGCTGCTCTCTCGTACGGAAGGCCACCCATCATCCACAGACCGCCTACACCGCCTTCCACAAGTTCCAACGCAGTATCGAAATCATCGCTCTCTGTTGGCATGTGGCCCCCCCAATCCACTCAATAATGAGTTGTCCGGTCATTTCTCTAATACTGAGTTGCGAGAGAGTGCTTTCTACCCATTCGCGGTCAGAGTCGTCCAACAGAGCATCCGGGCCAAACTGTGGCGTTGGTCGAATATCGTCTTGCGTTGATTGTTGGTCTGCGGAGCTACCGCCAACAAAGCAAATGAACGCGAAACCGATTAACAAGACTGTTACGGATTTGTTCATACTTTAGATTCCACCTTCCCTCAATTGTGACCCTCTCGTCAGGTTGGTTGGGCTTTTGGCTATCGGTATCTAGGCTCCTCAGGCAAACCTACAAACTATTCGTTTTGTCGAGCGTTCGCAAGTCCATATTCTGCAGGCTTACATACACCTGTTTCTACCTTATTTCTAATAAACCGCGCGAGTGCTCCTTCGATCGATAGCTATGACAGTCCAGAATTATGCAGCCTGCCCTGGGACCAATTTGGGACCGATTCATTCCATATCGGGCATTGGGTTACGACATGAAGACTGAGACCCCCGGGACTATAGTCCCGCGAATCTACTCTTTAGTACAAGTCGGTGCAAGTTGATACAATATGAAATCGAGTATGACAAAAGCTTGTCAAGTCCCTCAATTTGACCTGCCCCCAAATTGCGATCCAGTTAACGGGGTGAGGTCAACCGCAAAATTCTCATTCGAACTGTACCAAAGATGTGGAGCGCCTCAAGGTTCAGTTCCTATAATCGTCCGCCTTCCACATTGGCGATCCAGAAGACAACGGATCCGCCGATATTGCTTAAGTTCGTGCGTAGCGCTCCGAGTACGGCATCCACGTCCATGTCGGACTCACCGATGTGAAATACGCGATGCCTGTGGTCAACGCCCTGTGCAACTACAACGCGCATTTCCAGGCGCTCTCGGCCTCCTCCCCCTACTGGTCGGGTGAGGACACCGGTTACGCCTCCCAGCGGGCACTGATGTTCCAGCAGCTGCCCACCGCGGGGATGAGCTACCAGTTCGAGGAGTGGTCCGGCTATGAGCGTGCGGTGGCCGATCTTGAGCACACCGGAGTGATCAATGACGTCACCGAGGTGCGCTGGGATGTCCGCGCGGTACCCCGT
>JADFPZ010000114.1 GCA_022562075.1 Candidatus Zixiibacteriota bacterium
ATCTTCAAAAATTTAAGGTGAGCGCAAAAGACGATCACTACGACCTGAGGCGCTATTATAGAAATGTTGCGAATCTCAATATATGGCAAGGGAAACTTGGAGAAGCTACCAAGAACATATTGAGTGCAATTGAGCATTCTACTAAAACTGGTGATAGCACAGTCGTCCATTCAGACTATGATATTTTGGCACGATACCACTACCGAAACGGTCACGTCGATAGCGCTATTTTTTATGCAGAATTAGCAAGGCCATGGGCTACGGCATTTAGCAAGATTCAGTATCCGTTCCTGCTTCTGGAATTTGATTATTCTCGCCGGGGGGAAGCGCGGGACATTTTCAAAAGTGAATGGTCAGAATTTAGAGCAAAGTTACCTTCTGATTTTCTCAACCTGTTAGATGCCTTGGGAGAGGTATTTGAGGCAAGGTATGATGCGGATACAGCAAAGGTAATTGAGGGGATATCTCAATTGGCTATACTGCAGGGTGACGATGCAACATCACAAAACAGATATAATCTGGGAGTGATGAAAGTTAAGTTTCGTCAATATGAGTCGGGCAAGAAAATTCTGATGAATTTTGTTGATGCAAGAAACCAGTCACCTGCAGGATATCCTTATCTATTAGCCAAATATTATCTGGGTGTGGCCAACCAGGCTCTTGGAAACAATAAAGACGCGGCTGAAAACTTTACAGAAATGCTGACATACTGGACTGATCCAGATATAGAAACAAAGGAAATCAAAGACGCCCGCAAACGACTGGCAGAATTAACCAGCTAAAAATTATATTTGACCGAACTTATTTCACGAGTTCTGTTTGTAACTTGTTTCACTCATAGTTGACTTTATATTAGCGGGACGATGATAGCCCGTTTTTTCAATTTCACCAAAAAATTTGATAAAAATCTCTGGGTCTTGTCAGCCGGATGGTTTGTCAGCGCTTTGGGGTTTGCACTCTCAATTCCGTTTATTTCAATCTATTTTAATGCCAGGCTCGGTCTGTCAATTACAGAAGTCGGCATATTTTTCGGAGTGATGGCAATAGTACGAGCTATTTTTCAGGGAATCGGGGGAGAGATATCAGACAGAATCGATCGGCGCTCGATTTTAATCTTCGCTCAGGGCGCGCGGTCTGTGGCACTATTGATGATAGCAATTGCTATTGGCTTTGACTGGGGTTTCTGGGCTGTTGCCGGATTCTTGGTTGTGAGCTCGATATTTGGCGCTGTTTTTCAGCCGATTGCAAATGCCATGGTCTCGGATATCCTGCCGGAGCATTTAAGACTCGACGGCTACGCCATAACCCGTTCCGCCCTGAATCTCGGCTGGGCAGTCGGTCCTGCACTTGGCGGCCTGATGGCGGCAAAGTCGTACGCTTCTCTGTTTATAGCGGCGTCAATAGTCACACTGACTGCGTCGCTTCTGTTTTTGTTCTTTTTGAAACCGGTACCATATGAACGCGCTAATGATAAGTTCAAATTCAAAGATATAATTGCAGTAAAAGACGACCCCAATTTCTTAACGCATTCTGCTCTTACTTTCATACTATTTTTAGTGGTAGCTCAGCTAATTGCACCGTTTTCAGTTTATGCTGTGCAGATAGTCGGCTTAAGTGAGCTTCAGTTAGGCTACCTATTTGCCGTCAATGGTTTGTTGGTAGGACTCTGCCAGCTTCCTGTTACCAGATTACTGTCCGGCATAAAAATGACAACCCAGCTGTTTATTGGAGCAATTCTATACGCGATAGGCTACACTTTGGTAGGAGCTGTGCACGGATTTTGGTTTCTTATGATTGCCTTGGTAGTAGTCACAATGGGAGAATTAGCGATATCACCGCCGTCGATTACCTTAACTTCAAGATTAGCACCCAAAGGCAAAATGGGACGTTATATGGGTATCTATGGTTTTATGATGGCTTCGGGCTGGTCGTTTGGTCCGCTTTATGGCGGAATTATCTTAGATAACCTCGCTTTCGACTCGCCGCTGCTGGCCTGGGCAGCAATTTCTTCAATGGCGGTAGTAGCAGCTGTAGGGTATTTGATGTTTCAGCGGAAAATCAGCGATGAAATTAACAGGCCCAGAATTACTTAATGATAACCAGCTTGCCCATCTGTATTCTTGTATCTGATTCCACCACCCAGTAGTACAGGCCGGATACGACAGTTTGAGTATTCCTTGAAATAATATCCCAGGTGTCATGTGATGCAGACGGTTCAGCTGGGTTCTTATCATGAAAAATCTCTCTAATCAGATCTCCGTCCAGCGAATAGATTGAAATCCTGCATTTTGCAGGTAAATTCGCAAAATGAATTCGTTTAAACTTGTCCGATGCCAAATCGGTACCAAGATTTTCAAAACCACGATCTTCGTACTCTCTGTCGCTTCGGTAAGGATTGGGATAGATGAAAACATCCAATTCATTCTGAATGACTGCATCTACTGTTTCCAAAGGATATTCAGCAATCATATTATTGAGTATATCAGTTTCCAAAGCTGGCAATCCGGATATCGGTGAGCCGAAATCAAATGTAGTTATTGATACGTAATATGGAACGGTTGGCAGGAGATTTTCGATTTCAAATTCATACTCGTAATACATCGGAAGAGGTTCACCATGCTCATATGTGATTTCCGCCGGATCCCAGAGCGATGGATCGGTGCCCGGTACTGCTGTAACATTGGGGTAGGCTTTTCTAATCGTTCCAGTCTCACCTAATTCTGAAACATTAAAATCCTGAGGTGTGAAATAGTATTGCTCGCCTCCCCAGTTCAATGGTGAGTTCACTCGGTATATCAGCGGGTCAAAATTCTGGTCGTCGTAAATGACTCTGAGAGAATCGAGTGTGAACGGGATACCTTCAAGCACCCATTTATTAGACTGAGTTGAAGCTGCGTCATAACGGTAGCGGTTAAAGTTTTCCCTGTCATACGATGTTATCAGGGAAAAACTGGTACGGCGGTCATCGCGGGATATATAAACGCGGTAGCCTTCGAAATCAAGAAGCCCCGAAAAGACATCTTTAGTGTTTTCAGAATAATAGCCATTCCAACGCACCAGCAATTTGCCTACAGTCGGAATTATATTCATTTTCGGAGCGGGCGGCGGACCGGCACCTCGAAAGTCAGGAACGCCGTCGCCTTTGTACCAGGAAGTATCCGAGGCAGTATATGTCCAACTTGTATCTATAACTAAAATAATTGAATCTATAATTGTTGTGTCAATTGAGGCAATAAATGAATCAGTGGCACAGAAGCGAAATTCGCCGGCATAACCGTCATCATCCGTATCAACACCGGGATTATCATAAACCCAGGATGCCCAGCGGGCATTGGTGGCCAGGTTATCGAAATTTAGTTTCTGAATATATTCATGGGGGCGCATCGGGTCAAAGTCGTCGAAATCATCCGGATTAACATGAAAGTCAGAACCGGCTACCCAGGCAAATGATATCGGCAGGGTTTCTCCCGGGTCGATATTAAACGGCCCAAAGGAAAGAAGATATCGTGTATCCCAGCCAAATGCTAAGCTATCCGCGTTAGAAGGAGGCCTAAGATATCCCTCGTTGGTATGATCCAGGGCTATTGTTAACAGGTCGTAGTCAAACTCTTTATGACGCAAGACATAATACTTGTTCTTGTCACCTCTTGGCGTTCCCAGTTCGGCACCGAAACTTCTAAAAGGATCATTCGGTGCCGGCAACTTTCTTGGACCAAAATCTCTGGTGACATCGCCATAGCCTGTGATCCACCAGTTATATGAATACTCCAGTGAATCAGAGGGAGTTCTTACTACCATTGAACCAAGGACACTTTTGACCGACATATTATTCCATACGCCGCCATCCGGGTCACCATCGTTATCTGCGTGCCAGGCAATATTTAAAGTATCAACAAAGTTGCAGCCTTCAGGTGCCGGATGCGTTCTGTAAAAGCCGACCATGTCATCGTTCCAGCCACTCTCGTTGTTTCGTAATGTGTGAAAGGCGTCACCGTCAACATAGATGCCCATATAGACTTTGCGAAGTACATCTGTACCGATGTTTGTAACCTTGTAGTCAAATAATACAAAATCCTCAGCATAGGAATAACTCCAGGCCATAGAGCGCTGGTCAATACGAAGCCCAAGGGGTTTATGCCTGGTTTGATCAAACGGATCCGGATTTATCAAGGCAGAATTTGTAACTGTGTCATAATATTGGCAGATAATGTCCTGCTCGGAAAATCCAAGCCGCTCAGGGTCATAGTAAAAGCTATTAATGTCCATCGAACGGAACTCAAACTCACCGGGCTGCCCCGGCAAAGCCCAAAATTCCAGATTTTCATAGTAATCTTCGTTTGCAGTCGAAACCAGAGTGTCTCTGCCTACAATTGCTCCAATCCATAGTGCCCCAACCCAGAGATAGACCAGGTCGCTGTTTTTGGGGTAAATACATGACGGAATTGCCCCGCCAGTCAGAGGGTCGGTCATGGTTTGCCCCTGAGTTCCAAAAGTGCCGTTGCTGGCAATGGCCAGTTGAATATTTCCCCTGTTGTGCAAAGTATATTCGATTTTGGGAAGTTCCGAACTTCGGAATGAATTAAGCGTAAATTTTTTGGAATATTTTAGTTTTGGATTATTAGTGTCTCTGGCAACAACAGAGATACCAGTACAAATCAATAAAAAAGCCGTCCCAAGAACTATTATAGAACGGCCTTTGTCTGAAAATCTTTTCATAGTTTAAATTTACATAATAATTACGAGTTTGCCAATCTGAACATCGCCTGTTTCTGTGTTTTCTACTGTCCAATAATACAGGCCCGAGACAACTGACTGAGTGTTACGGGTAATCAAATCCCAGGTTTCATGTGTTGAGTTGGGGTCAGAGGGGTCCCGGTCATGAACTATTTCTCGAACTAAATCCCCGTCCAAAGAGTAAATGTTGATATTGCATTTTGGCGGAAGATTCGCAAAGTGAATCCGCCGGGTACGGTCGTCTGGTCTTTGTTGTCTTGAAAGACGCTGACCTAATGTGTCCAGACCTTCAAAACCGCGGTCACGGTAGTTCTGGTCTATTCGATAAGGATTTGGATAAACAAAGACTTGCAAATTCTGCTGGGCAACGCCGTCGGCTGTCTCAAGCGGATAGGCATTGGCTGTGTTAAATGTAACACTTGTTTCAAGCGACGGCAGCCCGGAACTTGGTGAGCCAAAATCAAAGGCCGTAACGCTAATCCAGTAGGGAACAGTAGGCAGCAGATTTCTTACGGTATATTCATATTCAAAAAAGCGCGGCAAACCATCAGAGGTTTTTTCTACGTCGGGCAGTGAGTCCAATACCAGTGTACTTGGATATGACTGCAAAGGATAAACTTTTCTGATTCCAGCCGGGTCGGTCAAGCTTGATACGTTAAATCCTTGTTGTTCGAAGAAAAATACCGAGTCTATCGGAAATAAAGGGTGGTTAAAGGGTCTGTTACGAGTATAATCTACCGGATTAAAGGATGAGTCACCAAAGGCGTATAAGTTAAATAGTTCGTCGTACGTAAATGGCTCATCTTTTAGCTCAAAAGTGGGCGGGACAGCATTTTGATTAAACGTCCATTTGTTGAAGTTTTCAAGGTCGTAAGAGACAAGCCGGCTGTAGCTTGTAGTCCGGTCGTCACGGGCGATATAGATTCTATAACCTTCAAAATCAATAACGCGTGAGAACGGGTCTTTGGTAGTTTCGGAGCGATAGCCATTGAACCTGACTCTGATTTCACCAATAGTTGGCTCAATAAATAGAGCCGGCGCAGGCGGCGGAGAAGCGCCTCTGAAATCAGGAACTCCGTCACCAGATGCAAAAGTTGTGTCGACAATGCTGTATTCGTACACATCTTTTAAAGAATCAATGCCCCCAAGTGAATCAAAGAATGTGTCAACGCTGGCAACAAAAGAGTCAATGGGGCAGAATCTCATTTCACCGGCGTAACCGTTACTGTCGGTATCCACGCCCGGGTTATCATAAATCCAGCCGGCCCAGCGGGCGTTTACTAAAAAATCTTTGAAATGAAGATTTTCGTAGTATCTGTCAGGGTCCAATGGGAGATTGCTTAAGTTATTGGGGTCCCTATGGAAGTCTAATCCGGCCACGTAGGCAAATGAGATGGGCAGCTCTTCACCAGGATCAATATCAAAAGGACCGAAAGAGAGTAGATATCGGGTATCAAATCCCGTAGGAATTTCATCCTTCAAATCTTGATTAGGCGGCAGCCAGATAGAATCGGTTTCTCGGATTACGCCGGTGTAAGCCTGATCATAATCGAATTCCTGATTGCGAAGCTGATAGTATTTACTTCTGTCACCTTCCGGGGTACCTAAGCCGCCGGTACCAAAATCACGAAACGGTTCTTTTAAGGTGCCTACATCTGGTCTTTCGCGAGGACCGAAGTCCAAAGAAGCGTTCCCGTTACTTACCCACCAGTTAAAGGAAACCTGGAGAGATTCAGCCGGAGTTCGTACTATACGCGTACCTGTAACATGGGGTGCCGGCGCAGTCAAGCCGTCCAGGTCGCCGTCGTTGTCTGCAATCCAGGCCAGATTGGTAATATCAACATATTCACAGGTCAGGTGGGTATCAAGAAAACTTGGTGTAAATCCGCAGAGATCATCCAAAAAACGATCCTGAGAGTTAGCGCCAACATCGGCATCAACATAAATTCCCATATAAACTTCTCGAATAGTTCTGACGGAAATATTTTTGATACGGTAATCAAAGAGAACGAAATCCTCTGCATACTCATATGACCAGGCGAATGAACGTTGAGTAATTTCTATGCCGATAGGTTTGTGGGGTAGACTGGTAAAAGCATCTGCAGCTACACCGTCTGTTACAGTATCGGTATATACAGCAATAAAGTCTTCTTCAGAAATTGCACCTCGAAACAAGTCTTCATCAGTGGGATCAATGATTGATCTTTTCTGCATCTCTCCTTTTGGAAATGGGTCAGGAAACATTTCGCGCGTAAATGACCAGCCATCGGCGCCAACAGAAACCAAGGTGTCGCGTCCTACAACTGCGCCTACCCAGAATGCTGCGGCAAAAAGATATTCAACTCCACCGTTTTTGGGAACTTCACACCCAAAAGGGATAGGTCTTCCCGTAAAATGATCCTCGCTGGCAGCCACCAAAAATCCATTGCCAAAAGTTCCGTTGTTAGAAATACTCAGAACCATATTACCGACTCGATGCGCGACTGCGTTATGTTCAGGAGGTTCAGCCAGACGCTGGCTGTTGCTGAATTTGTTCAGGTCCTTTTGGTCGAACTCTGCGCGGGCTGTCGCGGTTGATGCAGCACAAAGCATAACTACCAGGCAGATGAGGACTATCGAAATTGATTTATTTAGAGACATATTTCCGTTTTCTTTCGCTTTAGTTGTTCAGTCCTTTGGTCATGCTCACTCACAGAATAATAACCAGTTTACCAATTTGTACATCACCGGTTTCCGTGTTTTCTACAGTCCAATAGTATAGCCCGGAGACAACGGATTGAGTGTTGCGGGTTATGAGGTCCCAGGTGTCATGTGTAGAGTTGGGGTCAGAGGGGTCTTTGTCATGAATGATTTCCCGCACTAAATCACCGTCCAAAGAGTAAATATTGATAGTACATCTTGCCGGAAGATTGGCAAAGTGGATACGTCGGGCGCGGGTATCGGGTCTCTGATCCCTTGGCAAGCGCTGTCCCAGAGTATCCAGCCCTTCAAAACCACGATCACGGTAATTCTGGTCGATTCGATAGGGGTTGGGGTATACAAAAACCTGGAGATTCTGCTGCGCCACTCCATCGGCAGTTTCAAGAGGGTAAGCGTTGGCCGTGTTCAACGTGACGTTGGTTTCCAGCGGGGGCAAACCCGAACTGGGCGAGCCGAAATCAAAGGTCGTTACGCTAATCCAGTAGGGCACAGTAGGCAGCAAATTGCTTATAGTATAATAGTATTCAAAGTAGCGGGGTAATCCCTCGGCAGTTTTCTCCGCATCAGGCAAAGAATCCAGGTTCAGAGTGCTTGGGTAGGGCTGAGTGGGATATGTTTTACGAATGCCGTCAGGGTCAGTCAGACTTGAAACATTGAATCCCTGAGCTTCAAAATAAAACTGGGAGTCAATCGGGAAGAGAGGATGCTTAAACGGTCTGTTGCGAGTATAGTCTAACGGGTCAAATGAAGAGTCACCAAAGGCA
>JADFPZ010000115.1 GCA_022562075.1 Candidatus Zixiibacteriota bacterium
CGACTGATCCATTACTACCGGACACGGTTAAGACAGATTAAATCTAAATATCTGATATTGAATGCCAATCTGATTATCAATATAGAATCAAACCGAAAAAAATATTTTCATTTCTTATCGAATATCGATTTCAACATCTCTGTTATCATATCCCAGAAAGAAAGATTTATATTATAATCGCGTCTAATCGCAGCAGCATCTTCAGTTTGATTGCTTGCCATTAACGTACTATATAACTCTTTTACAACAGGTTCCAGCTTCTTACGTGGAATTTTATACTTTTTTTTCAAATCAAGCGCAATCTCATACCTTCCCGCTTCAATATGCTTGTTCCACATCATAAAGAATGCTTTGACTGTACGAGGGTTCTTAATCTTGAAATGATGCGCCAAATTACACGCAAGTTCAATTTGTCCCGACTCATAAGATTCTTGAAAACTGGTTGTCGCTTCTGTTAGTAATTCCGAACTAAGTGCACTGATTTTAATCTCTTTCATTATTTCAAACACTTCAATGAATTTTCTCGATTTCAATTTACTTGTCAGAACTTTATTTGTCTTCAACGATATTGCATTCTTGTTAATGTTATATTCTTTTATAACAGATTTTGCATTTGCAATATTGTTTTCATCAAGAGCTCGTTCCAGGAATTCAATTGAAGCGGCAGTAAGAGATTTCATACTTTCGGTGATAATATTTTTCCCGAAAAGATCATAATTGTCTTTTACAACCTTTGCCCCCTTGAGATTGTTTTCGTTCAACAGCTCATTGTGCGCCTCTTCAGCATGTTCTATCACCGATGATTTTGCATCGGAAGATATGTTTTCCGACAGAAGATGAAAACTCTCGATTAATTTGAAAGCATCCGAATATTTAGCCGATTCCATGAGATGTTTATGCTCAATGGTTACAACGTCGGCTGCCTGTGAAATCAACACCGATATATAAGGGTTATTGTCCCGGTAGACGAGTATTTTTAAAGATTCAACAATTTTTGCAAGCTGGTCTATACGGTTACTGGAGATCATTCCCTTTATTATTGTGTTAATAAACACTTTTTCAAAATTATCCCACTCTTTCCGGTCAATCTGGTCAAGAAAATGTGTGAAAACGATAACTTTGTAGTGGCAATAAACACCACCGCTGAACTCCAGGTCAAAGACAAACTCCGCACGCCGGTGGATATCGCCAATCAGGTAACTACAATTATGACTGCCGACAAATTGACCACACAGCTGAAGCAGGCCGATCTGGTGCTTGAACCGGATCTTTCAGATTTTGATGCCGGAGATTTTGAGTTTATTGACAGCCTGATTAATATCGGCTACCGCACCGGTCTAAAAGCGGCTGACCGTATTGTCTCAATTCTGAAAAGAGAGGTCGACACCGCTACTCTATTTATCAGCGACGTCTCTATAGCGGACAGCACACACGAAAAGCTTTCGGAACTCAGTAAAGCGCTAAGAGGCAAAAAATTCACTCGCCTGCAGCTTAAAAACCGGCTCCAACAATTCGTACGCGATAATTCGTTATTCCGTCTGGAGGCAGAGCTAATACCAAAAAACAATTTTGAAGACACAGTCGCACTACTTGTAAGTACGCAGGAATATCTGACAACAAAGCAATACAAAATAGAAATAAAAGGCAATTCTATTTTTGACTCGGCATTATTGATATCTCTCTTTGTAGACGGACAAATAAAATTAAACCCGGCTAATATCAGAAACGGCCTGAAGCAGATAGTCGATTTCTACATTCGCAGCGGCTATGATGCTGCCTATGTCAGTTCCTTGACTATCGACGAACCCGGAAAAGTTATAACTATTGAGATTGATGAGGCGATCATTTATAGCATCGACATTGAAGATAACCGGCGCAGCAAAGACTGGCTGGTGCGCTCATATTTTCCGCTCATAGCCGGGCGACCATACTCCACCCAGTTGGCGGCCGATGGCATCAACAATATATACGGTACGAATTTTTATGAGCAGGTAACGGTTGACTTAGTCCCTTACCGCAGCGGCGCCAGAGTAAAAATTCGCGTCAAAGAAAGACATTACACTCAGCTAAAATTAGGCTGGCACTGGCACGATGAATTTCAGTCTGAAGAATTTTTGGAAGTTCTCGATGATAATATTCGTGGCATGGGACTGGAGTATCTTCTGCATGCACAATACACAGATGAAAGACAGAGCTATTTTGCCCGGCTAAAGATAGACCGCATCTGGTTCAGTTACATGACGGCCAGTATAACAGCCTATCATAACCGCCTTGACCGCAAACTATTTGATGATGACGGCAACGTAGCTGGTTCGCGCCGGGAAAAACGCACTGGTTTCGAACTCAGCCTGGGACAGCAACTCGCCCGCCTGGGCACAGTCCGTGGCGCCTTTGTTTTCGAAGAGGTCAGAAACAACTATAATAACAGCCTGCTGAATGAAAATTTTGGGCAGAGAATTATTCATCTGGAATCGCAGATTGAAACTTTTGACAGAGTCCCTTTTCCTGAAAACGGCAAGCTCAATCTGATTCAAGTGCGTCTGGCCGGAAAATTCTTAGGCGGCGAGGTCGAATACACCAGATTTTTCTCATCGCTGGAATCTTATATTCCGCTCGGCAAATATCTGAATTTTCATCCCAAAGTTTCCATAGGCATCAGCCGCTCGGGTCTGCCGGGCTCGGAGCTGTTTTATCTGGGAGGCGCCCACTCGTTTATCGGATTTCGAACCAATCAGCTTTCCGGTGATAAAATGATATTATTTAATAATGAATTCAGATTTAAGCTGCCGCTGGGATTTTACGCAATTGGCCGCTATGATTTTGGTGAAGTCTACGACTATACCTCCCAAATAAAACTTCGTAATCTCCGTCACGGCGTGGGAGCCTTTGTAGCGATTAACAGCCCGATCGGACCTTTTGAGTTCGGCTATGGCGTGGCAAATTCCGACAACGACAGATTTTATATTAATATCGGACTAAAATTTTAAGTTAACTTGAGGCAAAATTAGAATCTGTAGCCGGCGCTGACTCTGAATGTTTCACCGAGGTCATCGTGATGCAGATAAGCAAAATCTATTGTTATATTCTTGACGTCAACCCCGCCCCCGGCCGTGAACTTGCCTATATCAAACCCGGTCCGGCCAAAAACTAATTCCCGGTACCCAAGCTCCAGTCCAAAATGCGTATCAAGCGACAGCGAGCCGCTCCAATATTGGGCGGCAGCCTTGAGATTCTCAAATTTTATGTCGCCGCTGGCTGCAAAACGCGCCGAGACTTGTTTCAAATACTTTTCTATCATCAACCCGGGTTTGACTGTCGGCAAAATTGATTCGGTGCTTGATTTAGTTTCGGTTGCCTGTCCGCTTGTGTCTATCGGTTCAATGATGCTGCCGCCGCCGTAGCGGATAAAACCCGAAGTAACGTCGCTGACCATCAAGCCCAATCGAATAGCTGGATTCACCTGATAGAGCAGCCCGGCGTCCATAGTAAGTCCCTGACCGGACTCGGTGCCGATGTCACGGTAGATTATTTTGGCGCTCATGCCAAAATCTATTTTACGGTTAATTTTTCCTGAGAGCGATGCAGCCAGTAAGATATCGGCGTGTGATTCTTCGCGCACTACAAACGGACGACTGAACTGGTCAAGCTGCGTAATTTTAATCCCACCGCCGCCCAGATAATAAAAGTAAAAACCGAAAGCGCTAATCTTGCCGGCTTGTCTCGGTCTTGAATCTATATAAGCGACATAGTCATGGTTAAGTAGCGAGCCGAAAGTCTCCGCATGCATCGCGACAATATGCCGATGGTTCAGATAATTCATACCGGCCGGATTCCAGTAAGATGCCGTACCATCAAAAGGACCGGCTATAACAGCTCCGCCCATGGCAAGTCCGCGCGCACCGACACCGAGTGAAAATGACTCACCCGAAAACTTGGCGGCATTGGCGCCTGAGTACAAAAGCAGACCAACGATCAATATGAATTTGAGTTTACAAGTCATTTGATTATTGAATATCCCACTTTTATCCTAAAACATCAAACAAACCGAAATAGTCCTGAAAAATAAAAAAGCGGCTCGTTATTAGCGAACCGCTTTCCATAAATCTATTTAACTCTGCAGTCGGCTATTAGTTGGTGCCTTGCGCAGAGGAAGTCTTGATAGTTGCTGCTTTCTTAGCTGCACCACAAGTTTTGCCGGTATAACCAATCGTGCTGGTCTTGGCATCAGTACTGATTATTGCTACCGCCGGGATAATTTCTGCATCAAAACCCCTGGCACTTACAGCTTTCAACAATACTTCGCTGGAAGCCTTATCCGGATTGGCACATACAGCTGCATAGCCGGACTTATAACAAACTCCGAGAACTTTGTTAACACCGTCAAGGTTCATTAAGGCTGCCTTGATGCTGTTTTCACAACCAGCACAAGTCATCCCTTTGATTGACATTTTTGTATAATTACAATCTTTAGCAGCAGCACAAAGTTCAGCGTGATTAGCTTTTACAGAAGCTAAACAGGCTTCAATCTGCTCAGGAGAGCAAGTAGCTGATGCTAACTTGGCAGAAGTTGTTGAATTCTTGTAAGCACAGCTTGAACCGCCAGCCAGGCTTGCGGAACTTTTCGATGTGGTCCCGCTTGAGACCAGTTTGGAAGTTGTCTTAGAAAGCGAGCAGCCCGATTTAACCGAAGCTGTCTTGGCGCTGAATGAGCAGGCAGGATTGCTTTCACAAGCAAAGGCGCTGAAAGCACCCATGGCCACAAAAGCCATCACCACAAAACCAACAAATAGTACTTTTCTCACGATGTTACTCCTTAGATAATTATATAGTTTTCGGAAAGTTATATTCTTTTTTCTAAGTTACCAGTTAAACAACGATCTGTCCAGCCCGTTCCCCGATTCTGGCTAATAAATCGGCTATTTTATTATATCGCAGAATTGGCTATAATCTAAAGTAATGAAGCAAATTTCGTGCGAAAACCAACCCTGCCTTTCCTATTCCTGCCTTTCCTATTTCTGCCTTTCCTATTCCTGCCTTTCCTATTCCTGCCTTTCCTATTCCTGCCTTTCCTATTCCTGCCTTTCCTATTCCTGCCTTTCCTATTCCTGCCTTTCCTATTCCTGTCATTCCCCCTCGTTGGTCCCGACGCGAAGTCGAGGGAGCGTAGGCGGGAACCCATCTTCTCTTAGCAAAGGCAGGAATCCATCCTCAAACAGGTTCTTTAGGGTCTTGTTCTCCGCCTGCGGAGAATGTGACCCTGTAGTTATGGACCAAAAATGGAGTTAACTACTTGCGTATCTTAGTCTTATGCACCGGCAATTCCTGCCGCTCTCAGATGGCCGAGGGCTTCTTCAGTGCCTACGGCGGTGATGATATCGAAATTTTAAGCGCCGGCCTGGAACCCGGCGGAGTTAACCCCTTGGCTATCAAGGTGATGGCCGAAATCAGCATCGGTATCTCAGGCCATACCTCAAATAACCTCAATGAATATCTCGATATCGAATTTGATTATGTCATAACCGTCTGCGACAACGCCGCCCAAAAATGCCCCGTCTTCCGTGGCTCAAAGAGTCATCCTGAGCGGACAAAGTCCCGCCAAGGGAGTCGAAGGACTGACCAAGAAAGTCACCCTGAGCTACCCCCTGGAAGTCACCCTGAGCCTGCCTCCTTGGTCCCGAGCGAAGCCGGGGTCGAAGGGCGACTTCCAAATCGCGTCCACTGGCCGATTCTTGACCCGGCCTCTGCCCTAAAATCCTCCTCCGAAAAGGCCATAACCGAAGACGAAGTTCTGCAAGTATTCCGCAAAATCAGGGATGAGATTGGGCAGAAGATTAAGGCCTGGCTGAAAACTGCAAAATGAACTTAACTATTTATGAACAAAATCGTAGTCAAAGGTGTAAAGTTGTTAGACTGCGAACGAAAGCAATTTACCTCTAATTAAAAGGGTGTCAAAAATGAATTCTGACATTATCAAAGTTTCTTTAGTGCGAAGTTCCCTATTTACGATTTTCAGCATTGCCATATTATCAGTTGCATCTGTTGCCAAGACTCACAAAGTAACAACTTCCTGGGTTGACCATGAATTCAGCATTGACGGCAACATGAAAGAGTGGTTCGATGTTGAGTCAAAATATTTGTCTGATCAGGAAGCTTCCGTTTCTATTTGTAACGACGAAAAATTTCTATACATACTTTTCAAAACCAGAGAAGCAAAGTGGGCGCGAACCATCAAAATGACCGGCCTCAATTTGTACATTAATAAAGATGGCAAAAACAAGAAGGATTTCTTTATACGCTTCAAAGGCGGTCCAAATTCTGACCAGCTCAAAGCCATGGCAGGAGGCATGAACGAGCGAGAGTCGCGCGCGTTCCGCGAGTCGCGCATGCCGGCTGAGATGAGAAAAAAATACGAGCAGGCCATGAATGACAACACCCAAACGCTCATCTGTTCCATAAACGATAATGTAAACAAAGTCGTACCGCTTGATGGCGCCGAAGGTCCCGCCGCAGCCTTTGATACCTCCAACGGGTTTTTTGTATATGAATTTAAGATCCCACTCAAACAAGGCAAAGATCGTTACTACGGCATCGGTATCGAACCGGGACATAAAATAGCCATTGGAGCCGAGTGGGGCGACATGGGTGACTTCCGTCGCAGACAGGCGGGAGAATTTGGCGGCGGACAAATGCCGGGTGGCGGAGGCAGACCTCCTGGGGGCGGCGGCGGATTTGATGGCGGACGCCGAAGAATGGGCGGTGATGGCGGCAATCGACCCAAAATGCCCACTAAGCAGGAAGTCTGGTTTAAGACCAAAATTGCTGTCAAAGTAGCAGCAGAAACTTCAAAATAGCCTAATTTGCAGATTTTTAAGCACTATCGGAGTCCAGGATTTAATTAGGGGAAAGTTAAGGTCTGGTTGGGACTCGTATTATGATAGGTTGAACATTTCTATTTGACGAATTTTAGAGAAATTAGGTCATTTTTCTCTTGCTTCATTAAAGTCTTCCCTGTAACCTTTCACCTATAGACTGCGATTCTAAATAGCACATCAATGGTTTTGGCAGAATCGTTGATGAAAAGCTATCCAATATAAAAGACGCAAGGATTCTTAGCCAGTAGATCAAAATCTTGAAAATTAAATAGCGAAAGGAGCTATTATGAAAACCCAGTGGCTTAGGTGGGTAGTTGTCATTTGTTTGCTGGGACTCTTCTTTGTCCCCAGTACTTTTGCACAAGAGGAAGATCCGGAACTTTTTGAAAATCATTTAGTGCTGTCACTCTTCGTCGGGGCAGGTTTTCCTTCAGGTGACTTCTCAAGCTCTAATGGAGGAAACCATGAATCCGGTGGGGCCGATGTCAGCTTGGAATTTGAATGGTATTTCGCAAAACAGGTTTCAGCAGGATTGGCCGTTTGGGGAGGCATTTATGATGATAAGGACGTTGGTGATGACATTCAGACTACTGTCGGCACCGCAGGGGCGTTCATTAAGTACACTTTGGCGACCAACGGAAGGTGGCATCCCTATGGTAAGTTCGGTTTGGGTCGAACTGAACTAGAGTTTGAAGGATTTGGAATAACAATCAAGACTGAAAGTGGAACGGCGATAATGCTGGCAGCAGGCGTCCTCGGAAGGGTATCGGATTTAATTAGCGTAAATGGCCAATTTGCCTACAACAAATCCTCTCTCAAAGACGCTGCAGTAAAAGGGTTTCCAAATACTGTTGTCGGCTTTGATGTTGAGTATTACGCGATTGATGTCGGCATTAGTTTCTATTTTGGCATATAGACCGAAGTGGCCCACTATTTATAGCAGAGTCCCGAGCGAAGACTTGGGGGTGGGTTCCTGTGTAAGCCGGGTCGCCCACAGCTTGCTGCCATGGTCCTGAGCGCAGCCGAAGGGTGGGTTCATATCGAATTAAAGCAATCTCTCAAATTTTCTGATAGTATGACCGGCTGGATTCCCTCCGTCACTGGCGGACGTGGAATGAAATTACTCAATTAGGATTACAAAATCAAAATGGGTCGTCACCCTGAGCCTGCGTCGTC
>JADFPZ010000116.1 GCA_022562075.1 Candidatus Zixiibacteriota bacterium
CCCCGAGGGCTTTTTGAATTCACTGGGCATCAATATGTTTACCGGCGGTCCCAATAACAAAAAGCGCATGACCGTGACCAAATACCTGGAAACGCAGCAGTCAAACATTTATATGGTCGGAGATATCTTAAGCCAGGCCTATTTTGAAACTGAAGATTTCACAGCCGACCCTGCCGGTTTTACAGAAATAAAACATCGCGGCAATATAAAATCAGCTATGCGCGACGGCGTCTATCTGGCAAAGATTATCAAAAACAGACTGGCCGGGAAACCTGACGAAGACGTAGTCTTAGAAGATGCCGATGTTGCCGAAGCTCCTGCTGAGAAAAAAGAACCAGCTGTAATGGCAACAATGCCGGTTGAAACACAAGGCCCGCCGGCGGCCAGTGTTTCCGCAGAGAGAGCCACCGAAGAAAGTCACGCCTGGTTAGTGCGTATTTTGCCCGGCAATATAGAAGAGAATGAATACGCCTTAAGGGAAAACGGAGTGACTACAATCGGTAGAATTGATACTGATATAAGTTTCCCCGATGACACCCTGCTCTCCGACCAGCATGCTTCCATTACCCACAGCGAAGAAGGTTATTCGCTCAGAGATGACGGCAGCGCCAACGGTGTTTTCTTAAAAGCAATAGAAGGCAGGCAGTATGAAATAAATGACGGTGATCTGGTAAAAATTGGCCGCCAGTATCTGATGTTTCATGCTCAAAACGAGACCTACGGGTTTACTCACTATGATCAAAGCGGTGCAGAAAAAAATAAGTATTCGATTGGCGACAAAACTATTCTTGTCGGGCGGGAGACTCCTGATATAACACTCGATGAATCTGACAGGACTATGTCGCGCCGTCACCTGACTCTGGCTGTAAAAGAAGGGAAACTTCTCTTAAAAGACTTAGTCAGCGTCAACGGAACTTATATCAGGGTAAAAAACTCGACCAAGATAGAACACGGCACACTTTTTAGAGTCGGCCAGCAGCTTTTCTGCATGACCATGAAACAGGACGCCGTCTTAAATACCGGACATATAACTCTTATACCGGTATCAGCGCCGCAGTCTCTGGTCCCTGAGCCAAAAGCAGCCGAACCGGCTACCGAAGAAAAACCGCAAGCTGCCCCGGCACCAGCAGCCGGCGGAGAGCCATCGGTCACTTTCAAAAACGACGGCAGGACATTTTCCATTCAGCCCGGACAAACCATCTGCGAAATAGCCGAAGCCAATGGCTACACTATCAACGCCGAATGTCATGCCGGAATGTGCGGCAGCGACCCGATAAAAATACTCTCAGGGCAGCAGAATCTAAGCGATATCGGCGACGCAGAGGAAGAAGCACTGGAAGATATTTGCGAACTGAAACCCGGCGAATGCCGTTTGGCCTGTATGGCCAAGGTAAAAGGCCCGGTTGAGATCGAAATTATCGAGCAATAACCGAGTATTTTCTTGATTCTAACCCGATAATTAGATTCAATTACGGTTCATGGAAAATAAGACTTTTAGCCATTACAATATTATTCGTAAGCTTGGCTCCGGAGGAATGGGCTCGGTCTATCTGGCCGAAGACCAGGACTTGCCCAGACGGGTGGCCTTAAAATTCCTGCCCCCGGAGTATACCAAAGACAAAACTTTAAAAGAGCGTTTTTTCAGAGAAGCCAGAGCTACGGCAGCGCTTGAACATCCAAATATTATCACAATTTTTGAAGCTCGCGAATTTGAGGGACAGCCATATATCGCCATGCAGTATATTAATGGTCCCACCATCGGAGAACTTATCGACGAGCGGGGTAAGATTGATATTGCCGAATCTGTCAGCATTATCACCAAGGTCTTGGATACACTTGAAGATACGCATAAAAACGGCATCTCGCATCGTGATATCAAACCCAGCAACGTCATGCTCAAAGATGGAAAATTTGTGAGGGTTATTGATTTTGGAATTGCCAAAGCACAGACCGACCCGCAGCTAACTGCAGTCGGTACTGCCTTTGGCACTCCTGCTTATATGGCGCCCGAGCAATTTAGCGCCCAGCCCGATGCCAACAACGCTCTGTTTGATATCTATGCCACCGGCGTGACTTTTTATTATATGCTCTGCGGGAGACTTCCCTTTGAAGCAAATAATCCCTACCAAATTCGCGATGACAAAATGTCTAAAACACCGCTAAAGCCAAGCGAGCATACTCCAAATATTTCCCCTGAACTCGACAGAGTTATCCTGAAGTCACTGGCAAAAAACCCGGAAGAGCGCTACCAGTCGGCCAAGGAGATGGAAGATGCCATATTAGCAGCGATGAAATCCGACGCAACTATCGCGATTCAAAAAAGCGATAGCGGTGAAAAGGCGACCGTTATAATAGAAACTTCTGATGAAAAAAAACCACCATCGAAGCCAAAAAGAATGCTCATTGGTATAGCTGGAGCCATAGCGGCGCTTGCAGCAATATTTTATTTTGCCAGCTGTCCGCTGTTAGGAATCAACTGTACAGTTCTAGATCCTGTATTAACGAAACTAAAGGCGCCGACTCTTTATTCACCTCTAAGCGGTGAACAGCTGCAAACACCGAATCCAACTTTCGTCTGGGGGTCTGTAGCTGAAGCTGACGGAGGTTATGCGCTGGAATATGCTTCCAGCAGTTCTTTTGATCAGCCCACCCAGGTAAATAACATAACCGACACGACCTATAGCGTAATTGCGAATCTATCCAACGGGCAATATTTTTGGAGAGTTCAGTCGACAGACACTCAAGGCAGATTGAGCGAATTTTCACAAGCAGTCGCATTTGCCATAAATATCGCTCCCGGCACCCCTTCTGTTACACCGGCCAAAGATACGGTTATAGCAAAAACCGAGAGGACGGAAATCATTTCCCCTGCCGTTGATCTGGCAGCACCAATGGTTGACGTGGTGGTAGCTTCCTTACCGCATCTGGCTCAGATATATGTTGATGGTAAGCCCTTAAAGGACAAGCAAACCCCTAAAACGATATCTATACGAGCTGGTCAGCATACTATTAAAGTGCGCTGGGAAGAAATCGGCGAGGAAATGAGTAAAAACGTTGTTATCAAATCGGGTGTGGAAAATCGCATCATGTTTAATTTCCAGGACGGCACTATAATTGTCAAGTAATAACCTGCTTGCTAATTAAGCTGTATAATAGTATATAGTTAACTCAGCGCGCTAAATCTATATAGACTGAGGATACAGTATGAAAAGACCAAATTTAAGAGCCATCATTTCTGCTCTCTTTCTGCTTACAGCATTGTCAGCCATGATGGTAAGCTCTGTGAGTTCTGAGGAAAAAAGCGTAAGTGATGTCATCAACGATGCCTGGGAACAGCACATCTGGGGAAATTTTGATGAAGGCATTGCCCTTGTTGAAGACCTGTTCGAGCGAACAAATCTCGCCCCCGAGGACTCAATCGCAGCTTTTGAAATGCTTGGAATCATTTATAACTGCAAAGGTGATGAGTTCAAGAAGACAGCAGTCGGGTATCTCAAAAAAATATCAAAAGTCGGCCCGTGCTATATTGAACTACCCGGTAGCAAGTGGCCTATTGAGCTTCGTAAAGAGTGGTACAAGTTAACCTACGCCGCCAATACTTTTACCTGCAAACAGGAAGAAGAAATTACGGTACAGTTCACAAACTCAAAAAGCGGAAAAACAGAATCCAAGAAAGTTAAGCTAAGAACAATAGCAGTGCCGCTTCCCTTTGAAAACACTTCAATCGGAGATTATCAGAAATCTCTGGGCGGCTTGGGCACCGGTCTCTCGCAAAATTTCCTGGTTGATTTCAATAAAATCAGTTCACTAAAAATTGTCGAAAGAGACAAAATTGACTTCTTAATAAAAGAACTGGACCTCGCTAAAAGCGGTGTAGTCGACCAGGCTTCAGCAATTGAAGCCGGTAAGATACTGAGCGCTCATTTGATGGTCTTTGGAGGGTTCACCCAGTTAGACGAAGACAATACCATGATGGTTGTCAGAATAGTTGACGTGGAAACTTCCGAAGTAATCGCGGTTATCAATCATCAGGGCGGCTCCAACTATTTCGAGATGGAAAAAGAACTCGTCACAAAAATTTGCGATGAGCTTGACTTGTATATGTCCGAGGAAGATCGTAAAGAACTTCAGCTTGGAGGTACCTCTTCGCCCGAAGCTGCCCGTTTTTACTCGGCCGGCTTAGAAAGTGAAATCGGCGAAAAGTATGGTGAGGCCTTCCAGAATTTCAAGAAAGCCTATGACTTAGATAATGATTTTACTGAAGCCAAACAGAAAATGGAAGTTTATCGTCCTCTTTCGACATAAAGTATGACAGCCGTAATTTCAAGATTCAAAATTGAGCAGCTCGAACGTCTACTCCTGCCGCTTCTAACGTCGGCACTTTGCTTATTTCTGCTTAGTTCCTGTGGAGGGAATTGGTCGGCCAAAGGTCGCAAGCTTGTTGATAAGGGAGAATACGTTCGGGCGATAGAAATATATAGTCAGGAGCTGGCCAAAAACCCTGAAAGACACGATGCCTGGCGGGATTTGGGCTTTGCTCACTACAAGGCGGAAAACTACTCAGAGGCGCTGCAGGCACTCTCCAGAGCGAGTCAAGAAGACCCCTTCACTTTGTTGTGCTTTGGGCTTGTCTATGAAGCGCAGGAACTTTATGACAGCGCTATTTCAGCTATGAGTGATGCACTTTCGCTTGAACCCGACAGAAAAACACGAGCGCTGCTCAAGTCCCGCATGGACGACCTTGTCCGCATCAGTCTTCAGGCGCAAATAAGTCTTGCTATGTCGCAGGAGACAACATTAGTCGTCGGTTCTATTCCCGAAAACACAATTGCAGTGGTTAAGTTTGATGGCTCCCTGCTCTCGCCGGAAAATGCCCCTATCGCAGCAGGACTTGCAGATTTTACCATGGTTGACCTGGCCAAAGTGAAACAGCTTCGTCTGGTGGAACGGCTGAAAGTTGAACTGCTTTTAAGAGAGCTAAATTTGGCAGCTTCGCCCTATGTCGATGTTTCACTGGCACCGAGAATGGGCAGATTACTTGGCAGTCGCAATGTAGTTACCGCCAAGCTGTCGGTAGGCGGCGTCTCCAGAATCCGCATTGCCGGCGCCTTGATCAATACTGTCGAAGGGTCTTCGCAGATTACCAGTCCGGCCGAAGCTGAACTGAATTTGAAACAGCTGCTTCGCGCTCAGAAGGAGTTTGTGTTTGATCTTCTGGTATTCCTGGGGATTGAAACATCACCGAGTGAGCGCGACTCGATTATGGTCGAACCTACGGAGTCGATGGCTGCCTTCATGGCCTATAGCAGAGGCATGGAATTTTTGAGCCGCGGCATGTATAATCAGGCCGAACAGGAATTTCAGAATGCCTTGCTGCTTGATAGAGGATTTTCCCGAGCACAAGTACAAGTCGCAAATACACGGGTGGCAATTTCTAACCGCCAGTTTGGTGCGGCAACGTCATTAGATCTGGAAACTTCGTTTGTTGCTACGGTAAGTTCGGCTGGAAATCAAAGCGGCGCACTATTGACTACTTTCATTACAGATAGCGATGTCTTAGAACCGGGCGATGAAAACCCGAACGAAACTCCTATCAATCCACCCGATGTAGCAGCACCTGGTACTGCAGCTGTAAAAGGAAATTTAGACGGTGATTAATTCAAGAATAAAAAGACTGGCCGTCCTGCTTATTGTTTTTGTCCTGATAAACTGTGCGCAGATATCAGCTCAAATTATCTCCAATAATTTGAGCAGTACGGCTACTGGTTTTGTCTATACTCACTGGACACTCAAGTATCCTTCGAATGAGAAGATCAGCTTGAACCAGTTCTGGGTGCCATTGAGCGGCTATGTTGCCATTCAGGAGAATATCGAAGTTCGTTATTATCTGGCAGGCTCAAGCAATAATCTTGAACTCGGTAAAACTCAAGGCGAAAGGTATTTGGGTGGAGTTGGGGACGCCCGTATTGAATTGAGCAGGACATTTGCCAAAGACAGAATGATGGTGAGCGGTGGGGTCAATCTTCCTTTTGGAAAAACAGAGCTCGAAATTAATGATGACCGGGCTATAATAGATATGCTGTCACAGAATTTTTTGGAATTTCCGATGAGAAGTTTCGGTCAGGGACTTGGTTTAAGACTCACAGTCGGCGCCGCCAATAATATTGCCGAAAATACTGTATTGGGTGTTGGAGTCGGATTTGAATATATCGGTCCCTATAATCCTTATTTTGGAATTGGCGAATATGACCCGGGTGATGTCTTTTCAGCAGACCTTGGAATTAGCAACCTCAGTAAAACAACTGCCTATTCTTTTTCGATGAATTACAGTCTGTTTATGGATGACAAGCTGGATAAAAGTAAAGTGTTCAAACAGGGCCAGCAGTTCGGAATGCGAGCCCGTGGCGTTTATGATGACGACAGATACCGCGTATCCGCAGGAGCTGGTTATTTATTTCGAGGACGTAACACCCGCTATGACCTTCAGGCCAGCAGTATCATTGATAGACTAAAGCTATACGGCAACGAATTGGTCTTTTCATTTGAATTTGGAAGATATCTGCCTGGCGGCTGGCGCTTCTCACCGCTTTTTTCGCTTTTATTGATAGCAGGCAACGAGGAAAATTTGGGCGAATCAAGAGTGTTTACCTCTGGCGGCTCTATAAATAAAATCTTTTCAAAACGCTATCGTGCCTCGTTCTGGTTTAAGTTCATGACCGGCGATGCCGACGGCAAAACGATTGAATTGAGCGGATATCAGTTAAGCGCAAGTTTATCGGCCGCAATTTAAGTGGATGATCTGAATATGAAATATAGAACTGTTTCTTTTGCTGCAGTTTTGCTAGCTATTGGAGTTCTCTGCGGCTGTGAAAGCAGAATTGTAAACCAGCAGTTTGAATCTACTTCGCTGACTGTTCGTATCAATACAGCTGGAGCCTCACCGAAACTTCTGGCGCAGGTAGACCAGTTTCAGGTTACAGTTGTTGAACTTATTTCAAACAGAGTCATTGCCGAGCAACTGCTGACCTTAAACGGCCAATTTATTGAAGGCCAGATAGACAGCCTACCGTCCGGCATTGACCTGGAGTTCACCGCCCGGGCCATGAGATTAACAGACGGAATTATAATTTATGAAGGCGTGACTGTTATTATGCTCTCAGCGGGCGCTGTTACCGTGGTACCTATTTCGATGTCGCCGGTTGTACCGGTTATGAAAAGCACTCCCAGATATGACAATATTAGTGTCGTTGATAGTTCGTCGCATTTTATTGACGTAAAAATATTTAATGTTAATCAACTTTTTGGAACATCGTTTCGGGTATTCTATGATCCGAACTTCTTGTTATTTGACAGCGTAGCCTTATCGGCAACTATCAACCCCAATGATGTCATATTTTTTGCTGCTACCGGATTCGATGCAACCTCGGGTCAGCCTTTTGTAGCGATTTCGGTAACCAATACAACAGCTGGTGTGGAGATTGTTGATTTAAATGGTGATGTGAACTTGGCAAGAGTGTTCTACTCTCTGGAATTTCCAGCTTCAACCCCGAATAGTTCGATTCTTAGACTCGAACCAACCGGGCTTACAGATATCACCGGCAACCAAATTGATCCGGCTATTTTATTTGTCGATGAAACTATTGTAGAGATTACGCCTTAATCTGCTTCTATCAAACTTCGAGTTACTTCAGCATCATCATCCGCTTACTGATTTTTCGATCATCTGTCTTGAGCAGATAGAAATATATTCCGCTGGCAACTTCACTGCCGCTGTTATCTCTGCCTGACCAATTAACAGACTGGAAACCCGCGTCCATGTCTCTATCAACCAAAGAGACGACTCTCTGTCCCAGTATGTTGTAAATATCAAGCGTCACATATTGCTGTTCCGGCAGATAGAACTCAATCATAGTAGACGGATTAAAGGGGTTAGGATAGTTTTGGTATAGCTCCACTTCTGTAGGCAGAATTACACTCTGGCTATTAATTGCGTTCTCCAAAAATTCGACCAGGTGTGTTTTACCGGCAGAATTAGGGCAC
>JADFPZ010000117.1 GCA_022562075.1 Candidatus Zixiibacteriota bacterium
CCAGCAGGGCGGTCGCGTCATCGTCATCGCCAACCAATCGTCGGCAAACGCGCATTTCCTTCTTCGCCAGGGCCGCCTTTCGGCTCGAGGGGTACATGGGGTCGATGTAGACGACATCCGGCCTCGCCTCGTGCGATAGGTTGTGAAGAACATCGCAGGAATCGCCTTGAAGCAGCGTGATACGATCGACGAACTGTTGCGAAAGAGGCGTCAACTGATCGGGGCCCGTGAGAATCGAGAAACCGCCTTCTCCCAAGCCGCGCGCCTCCAGTACGGCCAGAAACGCCGGCGACCACTGGCTGCTGCCGACGAGCACCTGTGTGACCTGCGCAGTGATGTCGCCGGGTGTGGTGCCGCCAACGCTGGCGACCCAATTCTGCGGATCGTTGCCGAAGGCATCCGGCGCGATTCGCTGTAGCGACGCCCCTTGTCCGTCGGCCTCGATCGGCCAGGGGTCTTTGTCGTCGTAGGTCACTCGATCGATGAGGAAGGCCGGCACGAGGCCGCCCTCTTCCGGCTCACCGGGACGGAACAGCTTGAAGCTCTCGCCGGCGTTGTCCAGCTTGCCGAGATATGGCCCGAAAACAATCACCGTCTCGGGCAGCCCCCGCTCCAGCCGAAACTCGTCGGGCGTCACGGGTACGACAATCACCAGGCCATCCGGCTCGATCGAAGCGTTTTCGGGGAACGTGAACCTGATCCCGTCGAAGTACCAGCCGGCCAGCGAAACCGGCTGATCAGTGATGTTGCGCAGTTCGACGAACTCCGAAGCGTTGACGTCGTCAGGATGGTAGAACAACTCCTGAATCACCACCGGGCCGACCACCGGCGCGGCGTTGGCGGCCCTGGGGGTCGGAGCGACGAGCGCGACAAAGTCCTTGGCTCCGTTCGATTTGATGTAACGTCCCAACGTGACTTCCCGCTCCGAGGCGCGGAAGTCTTCCTCGGCGCTATAAGCGACCGCCGGGCAGGTCGCTATCACCAGACTCAGGACCATGCCAATTTGCAACCGCCGTCCCATTAGATTCATTTCACCCCTCCTTCTCTCGATCTCTTGTTTTACCCCTAGCATTTCTCTTCCTCTCGCATGCGGATAAACTTTTCTGACTGTAACTTGACAAGGATTTTACCCTTACTATAGTAAGGACCATGGCAAAAGTTACGAGTAAACTTCAAGTCACCCTTCCAAAAGCATTGGCGGACAAACTCGGCATTCACCCCGGTGATGAGATCCTATGGCAGGACGCAAAAGACTGCATCCGCATCGTCCCCAAAAGAGGACAAAAACCTCTAGATATGAAGGCTCGCTTGGCGCTTTTCGATCAATCAACGGTACGACAGATTGCCCTCCAGGCCCAGAAGAAGCATGCACGCTCCAATCCTCTTGTAGCAAAACGTGGCTGGACGCGTGAAGACCTCTATGAGCGTAGCTTCCCTGATTGACACCAATATCCTGGTCTACCGTTACGACCCCCGATTCCCTGAAAAACAGCTCGTACTATGGCCATCACTCCGAAAAATATGCCTACTTCTGTAATTGACAAACCGAGCCTGGCGTTAAAATAAATTGAGATAAACGGAATTGAAAGAGCAAACCCCAGAGCGCTGACAAACCATCCGGCTGACAGGACCCAGAGATTTTTATCAAATTTTTTGGTGAAATTAAAAAAACGGGCTATCATCTTCCCGCTAATATAAGCTCAACCTTTATAGGGACAAGTTACAAAAGGATTAGGTGAAATAAGTTCGGTGAATTATAACTACTCAGCTGGTTAATTCTGCCAATCGTTTGCGGGCGTCTTTGATTTCTTTTGTTTCTATATCGGGATCAGTCCAGAAAGTCAGCATTTCTGTAAAGTTTTCAACCGCATCGTTCGTATTTCCGAGAGCTTGATTGGCCACACCTAGATAATACTTTGCCAGCAGATAAACGTAAGCAACATGCGACTGATTTTCTGCATTGACAAACTCCTGCAAAATTTTTATGCCTGCTTCATACTCACGAAATTGGACATGCATTACTCCCAAGTTCCATCTGTTCTGCGAGGTAACGTCATTGTCCTGGAGTTTCCCCATCGATTTTTCACCAGCTATAATTCCAGCAGTATCGGCGTTATAGCTTGCTTCAAAGATGTCGCCTAAGGCATCCAGTAGTCCTAAGAAATCTGACGGTAGTCTTGCTCTAAATCCCGACCACTCACTCTTGAAAATCTCTTGTGCTTCATCGCGTCGGGAGTAATCAAATTGCAATAGCTGGAATGGATAAGTAATCTTGTTAAAGGAAGTAGCCCATAACCTGGCTGAGTCTGCGTAAACAATGGCGCTGTCGCTGTTACCGTTTCGGTAATGGTACTGTGCCAGCATTATATAGTCTGAATGTACAATTACACTATCACTGGTCTTGGTTGAATGCTCAATCGCATGCAAAATATGTTTGGTCGCTTTATGCAGCTTTCCTTGCCAGATATTGAGATTCGCTATACCTCTATGATAGCGCCGCAGGTCGTAGGGATCATCTTTTGAGCTGGCTCTATATTTTTGCAGGTAATAATAGGCGCTGTCGAACTGCCGCTTGATAATAAACAGTCGGCTTATATCTCTTAGGGCCAGGTATTCTGAAGGGAATTTTTCACTTAGTTCTTTATATTCAATTATTGCCTTGTCAAATTGCCCTGTTTTCTTGTAAACTTGGGCAAGTCCGTCATAGGGAAGCGGGGAGTCGGGGCTAATCTTCTTAACTAGTTCTCCTGTTTTGATTGCCTCATCATAATATCCGCTATATCCGTAAATAAACATGTTAAAACTGTGAGCAAGCAAAAATAAGGGATCCAACTGCAGAGCAGTATCTACCTGCGCCAAAGCCCGGACTGTATCTTTCTGAAACTGGAATATCAAGATACCATAAACTGCTCTGCCTTCTTTGTCGTTAGGAAAGTTCTTCACAAATACTTCCAATTTGGTAAAGGCATCATCAAATTCTTGATTGAGCCAAAGATCAGCATAAACATCGAGTAGATTTCTGTCTCTCTGAGTCATTTTGTCTTGATACTTGATAGCCTTGCGAAAATACTCCTTACCTTGCTGGGGACGACCCTGAAAAACATAGCTCATTCCGATTCTCAAATAAGGCATAGCAAAAGTAGAATCAATTTCGAGCGCATTCTGAAACGACTCGCGAGATTCATCATAATTTTGACCAATAAATTGCTTCATGCCTGCCAAATAATGCCTGTATGCTTCTTCGGAAGAGGTAGTTAACATCGAGACAGTCTGCTTTCCCTCTATATCAGCGATGCCAAGCGACGCTGCTAACTTCATGGTCAAACTGTCGACCAGCGAAAACACGTCAGTACCAACTACTTTTTCGGCAAGTATGATATTTCCGGTGGCGACATCTTCAAGCCGGGCATCGATGCGTATCTTGTCTTCACCCAAACGGTAGAAAGAGCCGGTCAGAATTTTGGAAGCACCCAGAGACTGAGCAGCTTTGACACATGCTTCATGAGAATGAGGAGCATTCTTATCCGGGAAGCAGTCAAATATTCTCTCTCTGCTGATTATATTCAGCGAAGACATTTGAGAAAGATCTGTCAGGAGGATCTCAGGTAATCCTGTTGTAAGCCAGTCATAGCTTTCATCGCCGGTCTTGTTCTCAAAACCAATAATTGCCAGAGAATTTTCAGTCGCCGCTACTGTATTCCCGCTTTCTGCCGCGGAGAACATATCTGAAAAAGTAAGAAAGGCAACAACTACTGCTACGCCAGCTACTGCTTCAATTATAAGTTTACTGTTTGAAAATTTAGAAAAAAACTTAAATCCTTTAACTTTGACAGATTTTTTATCTGGTCCACTTATAGATGAAACAGGTTCAGTAACGCCACTATCATACTGGCGTCTGACACTGCGAAGGTCCACAACCAGATCGGACGCACCTTGATAGCGGTCGGCTACATCTTTGCACAAACATTTATCGATTATGCGCTCAAGTTCCGGAGGAATATTTTTATTCCTGGCGCTTGGCGGTTCCGGATTTGATTCAAGTATCTTAGCCAGAGTAGAAACCTGAGTAGGCCCCTCAAAAGGAAATTCCCCTGTGACCATGCGATAAAGTAAAATACCAAAAGAAAATATATCTGAGCGAATATCAACTTTATCGCCTCTGGCCTGTTCCGGTGACATATATGATACTGTGCCAAGAATTTTTCCGGCTTTGGTTAATTCTTGAGAGAGCGTTTTGGTCGTCTCACTTTCTTTATCAAAAAACATTCCTTGAACAGCTTTGGCCAGCCCAAAGTCAAGAATCTTTGGCTCTCCACTTTCCTCTATCATTATATTATCAGCCTTAATATCTCTGTGGACGATATTCAGCCGGTGTGCCGCTGCCAGACCGGCCGCAACTTTCTCAGCTATTTGGACCAACTCTTTTAGGTCGTGATCACTTTTGTTTATGATATCTGTCAGACGCCTGCCGGATATATATTCCGATACAATATAACAAAATTCTTTGCCATCTATTTCAGCAGTACCAATATCAAATATTCCCATTACGTTCGGATGGTTGATTTGTGCTGCCGTCTGTGCTTCTCTGATAAAGCGATCCTTGCGCTCTTTCTCATCAAACGATTCTTGATGCAAAACTTTGATGGCTACCTGTCTATTGAGTTTCAAATCTTTAGCGAGATAGACTTCACCCATACCGCCTTCGCCTATTTTAGACAGAATTTCAAAATGAGCAAATTTGTAACCAACTTCGAACATCAATTTTCCCTCTTTACTATGAGCATGGTAATATCATCTGCTCTCGGCTCATCTTCGACAAAAACCATTATGTCGTCGAAAAGTTTCCTGGCAATTACTTCCGGCTGGTCGGTTCGGTTTTTAATTATAATATCCTTTATACGCTCTTCCCCGTATTGATTATCCTTGCTATCGTTAGCTTCGGATACTCCATCAGTAAATACAAATAGAACATCCCCGGGGTCAAACTTTGTTGCATCAAGCTGCCAGTCGCTGAAATCGAAGGCGCCTATCATTACTCCCGAAGCTTCAAGAAACTCTGAATCTCCGTTCTTTCTCACCACCAGAGGCGGATTGTGTCCGGCATTGACGAAATTCAGGGTGTGAGATTCCGGGTCGATAATTCCGGCGAACAAAGTAGCGAAATCCTGGGCAGCAGTATATTTGTGAAGTTGAATCGAAACCTGCTGAATTGCCGCAGCAAGATCAAATTGAGGATCGCTATACTTAATTCTGAAGGATGCCAGAATGTTTGACATCAAGAGAGCCGCCCCCATACCTTTGCCGCTGACATCGGCGACTAAGAAGAACAACTTCCCGTCTGGAAGAAGCGCCAGATCATACAAGTCTCCGCCAACTGCCTGGCACTGCTCCTGAAAGGGATGAATGGCGTAGCCGGGAAGTTCGGGAATGTCTTTGGTCAGCAGATTTTCCTGAATCTTTGCGGCTCTATCCAGCTCTGCTTCCATCAGTTCTTTTTGCTGCCGTTCGTTTATGAGCGTATAGTTAAGAAGTCTAGATGCAATGATATTGCCAAAGGTTGCGAACAAGCGCAGGTAATCGTTGCTGTAACAGTGCATTGGATTGGCCGTGTCTGCATATAAAATTCCCAGCACCTTGCCTTCATCAAACAGCGGCACTGCCATGGCCGACTTCAAATTTGAAGCTACAATTGACTCCTGTTTTGCAAAGCGCTCATCGCTGCTTGAGTCACCTATCAAGACAGAAGTTTTGTTAGTCAAAATTTCATTGATAATCGTTTTGGACAGGGTAAAAGTGCCCGGGTCTATGCCGCACGGAAGCAAAAGAGCGTCAGTATAAACAGATTTCATGTCTGGCGAAGTTGAGAGCACCGCCAGCCTGTCTGCCGGCACAACTTTTGATACTAATTTAAGAGAGCGCTGAAGCATGACTTCTTTTGGCTCCGGCAGAACCAACATTCGCGCCATTTCTGAGAGAGTGCTCCATAGCTCGGGTATATCAGTGATTTTTGACGGCAGCGGCTGCAGCGCTTCTTTGATATCTAAAACTACCGACTTCTCCGGGTCGTATTGCGCCAGCTGAGTCGTTGTCGGTGTTTTGTTCTTCGACTTGGTTTCATCACTAATATCGGCAACCTTGAATTCCACCTGGCCAAACATTACCACATCATTTTTTCTGACGACTGTGCTGCCGGTGAGCCGACGGCCGTTAACGAAAGTACCATTGTGGCTACCCAAGTCTCTAATGCTAACTTCTTCAGCGCCGTTTTGGACTTCTATTTCAGCATGTGGTCGTGAAACGGTAGGGTCCGGCAGATAAAACGAACATTCCCTGCTTCTGCCAACTGTAAATTTCCCCGATTCAAGGGGCCAGGAGTAATAGCGTTTTCCGTCTGTACCAACTAATTTTAGCATATATATAATATAACTGAATTTTCTTTAAATTACGCAACTTAGGCAAATTTGTTAACCAAAAAGTCGGTTATGGCCTTGAAACCGGTTATTGGCTGCTTTTCCCAGCCAGACTCTGACATATGCTGCAGTTTGCGGCTCTTTTTCAATTCATTGAGCTTATTGCCGAACTGCCTAGAATCTTCGGTTGAATACAGACTTTCTGCAACGCCAGCTTCCAGCAAAATCTCCCGGTTCAAAGGTGAAAAGGGACCGATGGCCGGCTCTAAAATGAACATTGGCAGCCCCAGACCCAGCGCCCAGTTGGTGCGCTCATGGGAGGGCGCTACAAAAAAGTCCAGCTCTTCAAAGAACCGGCAGACGAGTTCCGTCTCGGCCTTTCTGTCGGAATAAAGACAAAGAACGGCGCTTGATCCACTCTCGACTTTTTGAGATTTATCGTCTACTACTATCAGCTCAATATTTCTGTTTTCGAATTCACGCTTTATTAAACTGGCAAGGTTACCGGTTTTCTTGGCAAACAGAATTACGTTGTGACCATGCTTGACTACCGAAACTGTCGCCAGTACTAACTTTTCAATATGTGGCTTTGGCTCGGCGCCGGAACTGAAAAAACCACCTGTTAGTCTCTCAGAACTATCGAGTCTGGACATTCTAATATTGAATGCCTGCTCGGCCTGTTTTACTAAACATGGTTCAATGCATAGTCCCGTTACAATCAGATTTGAACTCGAGTAGCTGCTCGTGATAAATGGCTCGGCAGCTTTATCTGTCGGCACAAAAACATATTCTGCCCCGGCGACTACCGCCTGTTTTGGAACAGCCAGTTCGCCATGCTGATAAAATAGGTTTTTTCTGTTTGCAAGTATGCCAACCAAGACCGGATGAGCTACAATCAGCGGTGCGGAATCACCATGGTACTTTTTTTCAATATCCCGCCCCATTATTCTCATCGCCAAACCTTGCCGGTTGAAATCGCTGGAATCGCGAAGTTTGCTGTACATCCGGCCGACTAAAGAATCCGTCGAGCCTATTCTGTAAAGCGATCTGGCCAGCTGCCAGCTTAGATTCGAAATGTCACTGGAAGATTCAAAGACATCTGATATTGACAGGTCAAACCGGTCTTCTGCTTTAATAAGTTCGACAATGCCATCAAGATAAAAGGGATGGCCGCGGCCGATATTCGTATATAAAAAATTCAGTTTATTATTCTTCATATTTATCCTGAGTTTGAACAGGAAAATACAGGATATTTCCTGTCAGACTCAAGCAAAATTGCTCGGTGAACTACTGGCGCGGGGCGGCTATCTGTCTTATCTTAGGGCAGATATTCAGAGATTACTCGATAATTGGAGCAATAAAATGAAAGATAAGCGCAACGAAGTTCTGGCCCGTCAGCTAATCGAATATTCAGTTAAACTCGAGCCCGGCGAAGTTCTCTACCTTGAAATCAAAGGCAAAGAAACGCTGGAGCTGGGCAAACAAATTATTCGAATCGCCACCGAAAAAGGCGGCGTGCCTTTCTGGTATTACAACGATGAGTCGCTGCTGCGCCAATGGGTCAAAAACGCCGGCGATGACCAGTTTAAAAAACAGGCCGAACTGCATCTTGAATTGATGAA
>JADFPZ010000118.1 GCA_022562075.1 Candidatus Zixiibacteriota bacterium
GGAGAATTAATATATTTGGCTGGTTCATCTTTCTTTAATGTCCTGCCGCCAAAAGCAATCGGTTTGCCGCTAAGGTTGTAAATGGGAATCATCAGCCGCTGGCGGAAGCGGTCGTAACGGGATTTCTTTTCTTCGTTGTAAATGGCCAGCCCGGCTCTGACCATCTCATCTTCTGATATATCTTTTCTTTTAGCATGCCTGAGCAGACCTTCCCATTCATCTCCGGCCAGACCTAACCTGAAAGTTTCGATAGATTCAGAAGTTATATTTCTTTTGCCTTTCAAATAATCTTCTAATACAATTTTAAATTTATCTTGCTGGAGAGTTTTCTGAAAGTATTCAACTGCCACCTGATTGGCATAGCTGATGCGCTCTATCAAATCACGTTTGAAATCGCTCCCTTTATCTTCTCTTATTACAATATTCGCTTTCTGAGCCAAATCTTTGACAGCTTCCACAAATGACATCCGTTCATGTTCCATCAGAAATGAAAAGACATTGCCTCCTTTGCCGCAGCCAAAGCAGTGAAAAATCTGTTTGTCCTGCGAAACAGAAAAGGATGCAGTCCGTTCGGTATGAAAAGGGCAGAGGGCGAGATAGTTGCGGCCTCGTTTTTTGAGGCGGATAAAGCCGCTTATCAGATCGACAATATCAGTTGCCTGCCGAATCTGCTCTATGGTGTCCTGCGGAATCATATACTGCTAATCCTTAAGTTTTACCACCGTTACACCGGCGCCGCCTTCGTTCCAGTCTCCCAATCGTATTGAATCTACTTCAGGATGTTGCTTCAGAAAATCACTAAGTCTACGTCTGAGTTTGCCGGTACCTTTGCCATGTATAACATAAATCCGTCCCAGCCCGGCCACAACAGCCTGGTCAAGATATTTATCAAGTTTTTCCAGTGCTTCCTCAACTGTCATTCCCCGCAGGTGAATTTCCGGAGAAACAGAAGTCTCAATTCCAGCAGATGGCCTGGCCCTGCTGTAACTTTTAAGAGGAGCTGCTTGGCTCTGGGACAGATTTCGTAGCTCAACTGTGGTAATAATATTGCCAATTTTTATTTTGGCCTTGTCATTTCCCAGAAGCTGCTCAATCTCGCCGTCTTTATTTAACGTCAATATATGCACCCTGTCGCCGGCTTTTAGTTCGGTCAAAGATGGCTCTTTTCTCATTTTGTCCAGTCGCTTTTTGACCTCTTCCTGGGCTTTCTTCATCTTGTTGTGAAACTCTTTCAGCGACTCTTTTGAAGCCTGACTCTTGCGTATCTCAGCTACCAGCCTTTCGATATCTCTGCGAATTGTGTCTAAAAATGCCGCCGTTTCTGATAAGGCTTTCTCTTTTTCTTTGTCAGTCTCTTTTTTGAGTTTGGTTGTTTCGGTTTTGTATTCGCTTTCAAGCTCGCTGGCCTGCTCCAGACGTTCGTTTAAGGCTATTTTATCCAGCCGGACCTGGCCCAGTTCGGCCTCAAGCTCGCCAATCAAGGCAGTCAAAGACCTCTCGCCGGAACC
The DNA here is from genome assembly GCA_022562075.1 of Candidatus Zixiibacteriota bacterium. Classification (GTDB taxonomy): domain Bacteria; phylum Zixibacteria; class MSB-5A5; order GN15; family FEB-12; genus JACZWU01. The sequence goes on from JADFPZ010000118.1 coordinate 1,509, forward strand.
AATCAAACCCAGAGCTTTATTACAAATTTCCTGCGGCATTCCTAATCTTTTGGAAATCTCAACGGCATAGGATGAACCGGGTAATCCCAGCTGCAGCCGGTAAGTCGGTTCAAGCGTTTCTTTGTTAAACTCAAGTGAAGCGTTCTCGATTTCCGGGTGGTGCTGGGGCAATGTCTTCAGCTGAGAGTAGTGGGTGGTGGCTATCAGCCTGGCGCCGGATTTTACGGCATACAATATAATCGCTTCTGCCAGAGCGGCGCCTTCTTTGGGGTCGGTACCGGCGCCTATTTCGTCAAACAGATAAAGTGTTTCAGTCGAAACATTCTCTAAACCGCGAATTATATTATTTATGTGTGATGAAAATGTCGATAGCGACTGCTCAATTGACTGCTCATCGCCGATATCAACAAAGATGTTCTTAAATATTCCGGCAGTAGACTTTTCATCTGCAGAAATATGAAGTCCCGACTGCGCCATCAAAAGCAGCAGCCCTACTGTCTTTATTATTATCGTCTTGCCGCCGGTGTTCGGTCCGGTTACTAATATTGCCTGGCGCGAATTATCGAGACTGATATCAGCTGGGATGACATCTTTAATCTTTTCAAACTGCTCTATTAAAAGCGGATGACGCGCGTTTATGAATTCAAACTCGGCATCTTCGACAACAGCAGGTTTAGCTCCCTTTATCTCGTTTGAGTAATTCGCACAGGCGTGGATGCGGTCAATGGCACCGATTAGTTCGGCGTTTTCGGCTAATGCGGAACTTCGCTCGGCTACTTCTTTTGTCAGCACTTTTAAAATGCGAATTATCTCAAGTCTTTCTTCCTGCTGCAAAAGAATGATGCGGTTATTGACATCGACTGCTTCTTTCGGCTCAACATACAATGTCGCCCCGCTCTGGCTGCGATCCTGCAAAATGCCAATATCGGATCGGTACATATTTGAGGGAATAGTAATTACATAGCGGCCATTGCGCTGGGTTATGATATCGTCATGCGCGCCGCTTTGTTTTTTACTGCCGCTTAAAATTTTGTCGAGAAGCCTCTGGATACTGCGCCGTTTATCAATCAGTTCGTTACGTAATTTCCTGAGCTCTTTTGAGGCGCTGTCTTTTATTTCTCCGCTGTCATCTATGGTCTTGTCTATATCTTTTATCAGTTCAGGGAAAGCCCGAAGCTTTGTCAAATAATTGTCTATTACGGGGAAATGTTCCCTCTCATCTTTTGAAAAGCCATGCAGTTCATTTACACACATTACAAAAGATTTCAAAAGCAAAAACTCAGACGGCTCCAGAAAGATTTCCGGAACCGTCGCTTTTTTAATTATCTCACGTGGGTCTTCAATCCGTACCAGGGGAAAGGGATCGCCAAAATTGAGAATATCTTTCATCTGAGAAATCTCAGTCAGCTTTGACTCAATCTCGGCTTTATCAAAAAGCGGGCAAATTCGTAACACCTGCTCTTTCCCCAAAAGAGTCAGAGTTTTCCCGGCTATCAGGTTCAAGACTTTGCCGAATTCCAGAACTTTTATGGTGTGTTTATCTATCATAACATTTCATACAAGAAAAGCCGGCCAATTGGCCGGCTTCAATATAACTTCTATAATTCAGTTTTAAAGCCCGTTAATGCCTCTTAAAATCACTATTAAAGAATCTCTCCATCTGATACATTACTTGCTGGACCTGCTGGCGGTCTTCACTCGGCTGTCCGCCAGGTTTTTCAATCAAAAGAGACTTTTCCATCTGAGCCATGAATGAAGGGTTTTTGGGATGGATTCTGGCTGTGCTATCGTAAAGCAGCGGAATAGTCTTGGCCACCGACGGACCAAGGAATGAGTTTTCAAAGGAGCTATAAAAAGAGTTGGGCATTGGCAGCATAAATACCAGCACAGTCAAAAATCCAATAGCTACCCAGCCACGTAAAAACCCAATCAAGGCCCCGCCCATCTGGTCGGTTTTTCCTGAACTCTTTATCGAAGCAATTTTATAAAATGCCAGGCCAACTACTTTGAAGGCAACATAGCTTATCGCCAGTAGCAGGACAAAAGAGATAAATGCCGAGAGCAGGGGAGTGAAGCCGGATTTATCATATACCCAGACAGCGAAGCGGTCTAAGTAATTTACAGAAATTATAATTGCTACGAAAAAGACCAGAAAAGCCATTAACTCCCGGATTAAGCCTTTCCTGGCGCCTACGATAACCGAAGTCAAAAGCAAAATTATCAGAACTCCATCAATCCAGTTCATATTGAACTCCTTTTGGCATTTTACGCTCGGAGAAATAATAAAGTTTTTTTAGATCATTTAGCAAGGAATTCTGTAGCTAATTTGCTGACCAATTTGCCGTCAGCCCGCCCCTTGATTTTGGGCATTACTATTTTCATAACCAGCCCCATCTGCTGGGGAGATTCGGCCCCGGACTCTTCGACTGCCTGCTTAACGATCCCTCTAAGTTCTTCTTCCCCAAGTTGTTCAGGGAGATATTCGGAAATTATCTTTAAAGCCGCTTTTTCTTTAGTTACCAGGTCTTCGCGGCCGCCTTTATCAAACTGCTCTATAGAATCCCTTATTTTCTTGGTATTGACTGAGAGAACAGCGATGACCTCTTCGTTAGTCAGATTCTCTCCTTTATCGATTTTTTTGTATTTGATGTCAGATTTAAGGCCCCGGAGTACTACGACTTTTTCTTTTTCGCCGGACTTAAGGGCCTTTATCAATTCAATATCTATTTTTTCAATTATTGACATTACTGTCTAATCGCTGGGTCTATAGATTGACTTACGAGCCTTGCGCTTGGCGGCTGCCATTTTGCGCTTTTTGATTTCAGAAGGCTTTTCGTAATGCTGATTCTTCTTTATATCGCTTAGAATTCCTGCTTTTTCACAAAATTTGTTAAATCTGCGAAGGGCTTTTTCGAATGACTCATCGTCGCGTACTTTTACGCCGGTCAAATAAATACACCCCCTCCCAATTCATACTAATATACATTTTTTCTCTCATAGCTTTTCAATATCGTCCAAAAGTTCAAAAATGTCAACGACTTATACCAAAACGTACTCTTATTTTAGGCTGTTCTGCGGTATATTTCTGGCTGGAATGTTGTCAAAAGCACACCCCAGGGGCGGGTTTCGACCTAATCGTCAAGAAACTTAAGATTCTCCGCCCCACGGTCAGACATAAAGTGATAGTGCAGATGTTCTATTTCCTGTCCATAGCCGTTATTGACCTGAATCTGAAAATGATCTTCAATCTTAAGCAACTCAGCCACTTTTTTAACCGTCCGGCCCATAATGGCCAGAGTTTCCAGCGAGGCTTCGTAAAAATTTTTGGATTTCTCTTTCGGAATCAAAAGCAGGTGCACCGGGGCTTTGGGGTAGAGATCCTGAATGACGATGACTTCATCATCCTCATAGAAAATCTTGGAAGGAATCTCCCGTCTGATAATTTTTTCAAAAATGTCGTCCATAGTGGCTCAAGTATAGATTGTTGAATTTGTCAAAGCAACCACAATCAGACCTATTGCCAATTACCCAAGCAGCTGTTAAATTCAGGGTAGCATCTTGTTTACTTTGTAGGTCAGCAAGCTCGTCTTCCTGACTATTTGTGGGCGGCCGCCAAAGGTGAGTCCCATAAAAAAGGAGATAGCATTTGTCAGGTCACTCAAAATGGTCGACTATAAAGCGCAAAAAAGGTAAAGCCGATGCCGAGCGCGGCAAAATTTTTACCCGCCTCACCAAAGAAATCGCAGTAGCCGCGCGAGAGGGCGGCGGCGACCCGGAAACCAACTCCCGTCTCCGCACCGCTATTGTCAGCGCCAAAACCCAAAATATGCCTTCTGACAATATCAAACGCGCTATCCAAAAGGGAACCGGCGACCTCCCCGGCGTGGTTTTCGAATCACACATCTATGAGGGCTACGGACCGGGCGGAGTGGCGCTCTATCTGGAAATAATGACCGACAACAAAAACCGCTCGGTGGCTGAAATCCGCCACGCGCTGGCAAAATACGGCGGCAATCTGGGCGCCAACGGCTGCGTCGCCTGGATGTTCGACAAAAAAGGTGTCATCACGGTCGACTTCGAATCCTCCACCGAAGATGCCCTGATGGATATCGCCCTCGATGCCGGCGCTGAAGATATCCTCTCCGATTCCGGCGCTTTCGAAATCATCACTCCCCCTGAAGCGCTCGATGCCGTCCGTCAGGCTATTGAAGATAAAGGTATCACTATGGCCACAGCCGAAATCACCATGCGCCCGCAGAACACCGTCAATTTGACAGACGAAAAAGAGGCCAACTCTATGCTGCGCATGTACGAACTGCTGGAAGATATAGACGATGTCCAAAAAGTCTACGCCAACTTCGACATCGAAGAATCCCTGCTTGAAAAAATAGCGTAGAGGGGCTCTCATTTAATTGGCACTCTCGTAAAGTACTGGCTCCTCTGTCATTCCCGAGTGCCGTTGTCGGGAATCCATCTTAAATAAGTGGCAGACCCTTTCCGGCGAGGCGGACTCAGAACCTTGTGAGGATATCTGCCACCACTTAAAACAATTATTGAGACATGCAGTTTTTGCGTCTACGATGTTGGTCCCCATATTGCAAAGATTCTCCTTTACAATACCGTTAAAACTACCTAAATTGTCTTTGATTGCAGGATATTGCGGGCTGTGAGCTTTTTGGCAATCCACAAACTTCGTGGAGGAATGTCAGTGATTTCAAAGGTTTTTTTAACGGTAATCTTAGCGTTGAGCATAGCTGTCAATGCAAATGCATTACCCTCACAAACGTCGCTCGAGGCCACTTTTTCCTCATATGCTGACTCCCTTTGTGGTGACGTAAATAATGATGGCGCAGTCAACATCCTTGATATGACAAGTCTTTACGGTTATTTGTACCGGGGTTCTCCAGCCCCCCCTGGTTTGTCCAATGCTGATATGGACGGCTGCACAGGGGTTAATGTGCGCGATCTTAAGTTCATAATAGCACGGCTTTTGCAGGGAGGATGGCCCCCTTGTACTGGACCTGTTGATTGTGTTCCGGGCTCTGATCAAGGTAGTCCTGATAGTGTAAAACTTGTCTTCTCGCTTCTTCCTGAAAATGGCTCAAATGTTCCCATAATAGTTGACTGCTCCGTATGGGTAGATATCGATTCATTGACAACCCTTCAGTTCGGCTGGCAATGGAATAATCCTGATGTCCAGATAGACAGTGCAATATCTTTCCCACCATTCAGTACTTTTGACCTCAAGTATTTCTATCTCGATAATCTCATTACAACAACCAATGACAGCCAGATCGCAATCTGTTCGGGAACATCCCTCGTTTCATTTACCTATTACGCTTCTGGCACGATGGGATGGAGACACATAGCATCCTACTATATGACAGCTTCAAGCTGGTCAGAAGGCAGTTTCATGGCGATTGATACAATTCAGCACCCAGACTATGCCTCAACTGAATATATTTTCATCCCATGTTTTCCACTGTTCAATAGTACTTTTTGAAAAGAAATTTCCAACAATTTCACACCATTGATCAAAACGATTACTTTTTTGAACTTTTTCAATAGAATCAAAAAAAAATGTTAGCGGCATTACAATCCCCTGTCTCTTAAGGATTTTATATGTAAAAAACTTATGTTTTGTTAAAAATTTGGTATTAAAATAGAGATCAGGGTAATGGTTGTCGTTTGTAATTGACATAATTTTTTTATTGTTAGTAATTTGGTATACATTTGTATCTGATTTTGAAGAATCTGAAATAGGTATAGCAGAAATCCTATAATTTTTCTTCCTAGCTTCTAATAAAAGATAACGAAGATTTGTTGGTAATGAATTAAAATCTTTAATAGTATTCTTCATGTTCCCCCCATACACAAAACCCCGGTTCATAATAATGCCCAGTACATGAATGATATGTTTATGTAATTTAATTATTTTACTGTTTTGTTTAATCAATTATGAGTAAATATCCATCAAAAATAACTTTAAAAAAGCATATCTACTAAATTGATTTACTTTTTTCCATAATCTTTATAAAACCTATTTAAATACTTTAATTCATGGGTGGTAATAAAATACCTCTTAAATTTAGACTGTACATGATGTTATATCCTTTAAGGATATTCATGAAATCTTTAGCTAACAATTTTGGTGGTGAGAAAATGGGAAATTTTAATCTGGAAGGTAAAAAGGCTTTAGTATTTGGAGTTGCTTCTGATGCAAGCATAGGCTGGCATATTGCAAAGGCATTAAATGATAGTGGTGTAAGGATTGCTTTAGGTTATCAAGAACGGGCAGAACAGCTGGTAAAACCTTTGCTAGGGATGCTAAATAATCCTTTCACTGGAAAATGTGATGTTACTGATGATGTTTTGCTCACTGAATTTTTTGGGAAAGTTGAGAAAGAGTTCGGCAAAATTGATTTTTTGATACATAGCATTGCTTTTGCTAAAAAGGAGCATTTGCAAGGAAAATTT
>JADFPZ010000119.1 GCA_022562075.1 Candidatus Zixiibacteriota bacterium
CCTATTAGAGCGGCCTAATAATGTGCCGGTCTATTATTTCTTAACGGCTTTTCAGGTCCAAATTTAATCTAATTCCAACATGCAAACAGCAAAAAAATTCCCTCATTAGCAGTAAGGGGGGATTTCCTGGAAATATCTACTTGCCTAAATAAGTTACTCTCTAAAGTCCCTGTTTTTGCGCAGTTTGGGCGAATTTGCTTCGTCGACTGACGCTAAAATATGTCCCCGAACTGTCGATTAATATAATTGCAGCAGAAGGCTATAGCTTATGGCTGAAAAAAGAAAACAAGTTCGCAAAATACCTCAGTTCTTCGTAGGGGTCTATGATAACGATCAGACCAAAAGTGTTGGTCGTGTTGCCAATATTAGTAGTGGTGGTCTGATGGTTATTGGCAAATACGAGCTTACCAGATATGCCAATTATAAAATAAGCATGGACTTGCCTTATGCTATCAAAGAGAAATCACAAGTTTTCTTTGAGGCGCAATGCCGGTGGTGCGAAAAAGGCGGCCGAACGAATTTATTCTCCAGTGGTCTGGAAATTACAAACATCTCTTCGGAAAACTCAGAGATTCTTGCAGAATTCCTTGAAGACCCACAAATAGTAGACGAATCCGGAGTATCAAACATTTCAGTTATCATTGAAACCGAAAGCTAGCTGCAAGAATTCCAGATAGGTTTAACCAATAAATTTCTGAGACCGGGTTCAGTTATTCCACAGGTACCAAAGACCCGCCAGAACCAATCCAGTCCATCAAAAATCCACGTACATTGGTCGCTTTGTAGCCATGCTTTTGAAGAAAACCTACGGCAAAGGCAGACCTGTTGCCGCTGCGGCAATGCACATATATATGACGGTCTTTGGGGAGTTCGTTTAATCTTGCAAGCAGGCGAGTGTAGGCAATATGAGATGCGCCGTCTATCATGCCTTCTTCTTTTAATTCAGAAGCATTTCTAACATCCAGAACAAGTCGATTATCAGATGTTAAGGCCTGATGAAGTTCTGACATTTGTATTTCAGTGGATTTTTCTAAAGTTCCTCCACTTGCAGCAAACTCTTCTAACTGTTCGGGGGTAGTAAAGCATTCTATATTATCAATGCCAATTCTTAAAAGAGCGATTACGGCATGGCTGAGTAAGCCTTCGGTAACAATCAGACAGACAGAAGAGTCTCCCTCTATGTACGAACCGGTGACCATTTCAAAGCGGTCGCTAAGAGGAGCGAATAAGGCGCCTTTTAGATGTCCCCGCATAAAATCCCCCCATTCGCGCGTATCCACTATTACGGATTTTTTGGACTTAGCCTGTTCAATTATTTGACCGGCAGAGATTTGTTTGGGCTGCGGAAGTTCGTTTAAGATAGTCGGACCATTCTTGTTTTCGATTTTCATCCGGCCAAAATAGTATGGTGGTTCCGGCTGACCGTCGAGTATCATTTCAACAAATTGTTCTTTATCAGATGCCGCAAGTATAGCTGCATTGTAGTTTAGCTCCTGCTCGACTGATGTCATCGGAGCCGCTCCCATAGATTTTCCGCAGGCGCTGCCGGCACCGTGACCAGGCCAAATCATCAACTCAGGAGAAATCTCCTTGAACTTTTGAATAGAATCATAGAGTAGTTCAGCAGCATCGCGCATGGTACCTTCCTGGCCGGCAGCTGTTTCCAGCAAATCCGGGCGGCCAACATCGCCCACAAAAACAAAGTCACCCGAAACAATCCCCTGCTGTTTCATCTCGCCGTTTTCAGACTCCGATACGATAAAAATAGTATGCTCAGGCGTGTGACCGGGCGTATGCATTACCTCAAATGAAATCTGTCCGACCGAAAACTTGTCTCCATCTTTTACCAATTGATAATTATAATTGCTGCCGGATAACCATTCAAATTTCCAGTCATCATCCCCTTCATCGGAAGCATAAATTTTCAGACCTGTTTCAGCAAACTGCCTTAAGCCGGATATATAGTCAGCGTGAATATGAGTATCGGCGGCTGCTACTATTTTGATTTTGTTTTGTTCGGCTAAAACAAGATACTTTTCAATATCTCTTTGGGGGTCAAATATGATGGCCTCGCCGGCTTTTTTGTCTCCAATAAGGTAGGCGTACTGTGCCAGTCCCGGATCTTTTATCTGTTTAAAAAACATTCTTTCCCTTTTAAAAATTTCAACTGGTATATTACATTAATCCAACAGTAAATGTTGGCTGAACAGAGTATCTATGTCAAGAACTTTTTCATTGCACACATAATCAGCTGATATTCATTATCGGGAAGGCGCGTATTTGTTGAAAAAGAAACTTTACAGATCATCAGAACACTATATACTCGGCGGAGTCTGCGGCGGCATTGCCGAATATTTTGATACCAGCCCAACACTAGTCAGGATAATTACGATTATCCTGTCAATATTGCCGGGAGTCGGTCTGATCAGTTATATCATAGCCTGGATAGTTATCCCCAGACGGCCTTGAGCCAAAGACTGCTACATCTTATCAGCAATCTCTCTGCAACTTTTCTTTAACTTTACTGTATAGACAAATAAGAATTGAATGATTATGCAACCAGTCAAGAAATAACTGTGTCCTAACTATGAAGCATATGACGAAAGAACTGTTCTGGGAATTATTAGAGCCGGAGCATAAGCGGGCAGAGGGTTTCTGCCGCAAGCTCTGTGGCTCAAGAGACGACGGTGACGACCTGTACCAGGAGGCGCTGTTAGCAGCCTATCAGGGCATAGAATCCCTGCGTGATAAACTGGCTTTCAAATCATGGCTTTACAGGATAATCATTACTCGTCATCGCAATATGGTCAGGCAGCCCTGGTGGAAAAGGCGTACGACTTTGACTACCAAACAGGCTGATACCAAGAGTTTTGATCCATCAGAGCAGTTTAGTTCTCGTCGCTGGCTGAAAAGGGCTTTTGAAGCTCTTAAAACTGAAGAAAGGGCTCTGATTGTACTTTTTGAAATTGAAGGCTGGACCGTTACAGAACTTGCCGGACTTCTTAAAAAACCGCAAGGCACAATCAAAGCCAGATTATCGAGGTCACGAAAGAAAATGAGAAAGGCTATTATTGCCTATTTGCCGGATCGTGACAAAAAAAGTCAAACCAGTGAGGCTGGATATGCGTTGTCAAAAAGCACAGCAATTAATGAATGACAAAACATATAAAAACGAAGCGATAGATATTCAACTGGCAGACCACATCCGCGGCTGCAAATCATGTTCTGTTCATGCCGCTGCCGGTCATATTCTGAGCCGGGCTTTTAAGTTTGAACGGGTCAGGATTGCTGAGTCAGAAACTCCGCTGCCATTTTTGAAAACTCGCATCGAAGCTCTTGCCTCACATAGTAATGTTAAGGAGCACAATGTCATGTTATCACTAAGAGATAGAATTTTCAACCATCCTTTAATGAGTTTTAGTTTTGCAGGGGCGTTTGTCATGTTACTTCTGGCAGCTACAGTTCCTGTTTCATGCAGCCGGACTGTTGGCTATAGTGTCGGGGTTGCCGGCGACGACAGCCCGATCGCCGAGGCTATTACAACAGATGCCGATGGAACCGCCAGTATTACTTTACAGAAAAATTCTCAAGGGAACTTCATCCGTTTTGATTCAAAAAGAATAGTCGAAGCGTTGCACACATTGGGTATTTCCAATGTTACGCTTGACCTGAGCGCCTCGGAATTGGGGCAGACAGTTACTATTTCCGGGTTAGAAAGCCGGGAGCAGGCCCGCGATGCACTTTTGGCTATTGTTGAAGTTGCCGGGGTAGGGGATAAGGCAGAGTTACAGTCCCGTCAAGCCTCAGTTAGCGGAACTTTGCTGGAGCATTGCCTGAGCGGTATTCACGAAATTATTATTGATAGCGATGGACTCTCTGACGAAGAAGTGCAGCATCGTATAGTTGCTCAACTTGAAGCAGCAGGTATTACCGGTGCTGATGTAAAGTACCTAACCGGCGAAGAGGGCCAAAAAGGGATTTTCATCGGACAGAGCGGTGAAAGTGATGGTTCGGTGACGCAGCAGGTTATTGAGTGGAAAGCCGAAGGTGGTGGTGAGGCCATATTCAATCTTGATGGTGCCGATTCCATGATGACTATTGAGATAAAGTCTGACGACAACACTCAGACAATCGATATCAAGAAAACTTTCAGATCAGACTCAGACAAATAGGAAAACGCCAAATCAATGGAGCAGGTGATCAGAATCGCCGGCTCCATTTTTTTGTCTGTTTATAGAGGAATTATTATCAGGCGTAAATTTTTGGCAGTTTTGGCACCGGTGAATTGTTTGGTAGCTAAGAGCTGCCTTAGCTGCAAACTAACAGGTCGAGAGTCCCATAGTCTGACACAGGTTGAGTGTCAACGGCAATACTGAACGAAATTTGACACTTCTGAAATCTATGGACATGGCCCAGGCCCAGTCCCACTGCGGAATATATAATCAACATGAAAGGTTAGATCCAATATATCGACTTTGCAATTGGCGTTCACGTCTGCTTCTTCAAAGCAAACTGGCTGGGGTCCTGCACGGAAAATGAAGTCAACCAAGAACACCAGGTCTAAAATATTGGACTCAGTTCCATCGCCGTTAAGATCACCGCGCGTACCGACACAGCAGGGCTCGCCAACTCCGATATAGGCAACCATAGTATTGGAAAACTCCGACCACCCAAATCCTTCATTCGAACGCACTCTCCAGTAATAAATCGAATTAGTGTCAAGCAGCCCGCTTAACTCACCATTGCAAAGTGCCGGTCTTGAGAAAGTGGAATCATCGAAAATAGGTGAAGTGAAATCAAGAAGTGTATCTAATTGAAAATGGTAGGTTGCTGCAAATTCACTCTTAGTTAGATTAGACATACCCCAGAAAAAACGCGGCAGCGAACTTTCAGTCTTTAGACCATATTTCGGAAGTAATTTCGAGGTGCTGTCTACTATCAAAGGATTTATTATAAAAACAAGGCTATCTGTGTAGCAGGCAATAGCCGAATAATTTTCGAAGTTTTCAGAAGTACCAAAACTATAACTATCAAATAACGTAGCCTGTTGGCTGCCGTTAATACGTACTGAGGCGGACAATGTACTTATTGCTCTGCTGTTGGCAGCGACAAACTCTGGCCTTAAGTAAAAAGTAAAAACATAATTGCCATCTATCAGATTGTAGTCTACGATCTGTTCGTCCAATGTGTCGTCAAAGTTTGCGTCAAGTCTCCAGATATCTGCTCCCGCAACTGTTTGTATGTTTTCAGAAGTAGAGAATCCCAACGGGTTAGTTACTTGCATAGTGACGTTGGTAAAACCGGTCACTACCAGCTCCTGGGGCAATACTTCAACATCGGCAAGGCCGCTCGTTGTCAAAAGAAGAGTACCGCTATCTGCACTTCCAGACAAGAAATCAGGCTGGCCGTCTCTGTCAAAATCAGCTGTAGCCAGAGAAAATGCTGAACCCGCAGAAGCAGTACTGAAGAACTCCGGCGCCTGAAACGTGCGATCGCCGTTGCCGCGATAAATTTCTACGCGCTGCTGGGTGCCGTTACTAGCCAGTACGTCAAGATTATTATCTCTGTCAATGTCGATCACAAGAATATCAAAAACTATCCCATCAATCATTATTGTATCAACCTGGCTAAATGAGCCTGTACCGTCACCATAACCAAAAGTCATGACACTCATTCCCGAAGAATCTACGTCAGGGGTAATAACCACAAAGTCAAGGTTGCAGTCGCGGTCCAGATCTGCTACTGCATTATCAGTTGGAGATGTAACTACTGCTGTGTCAGTAAAGACCGAAGAAGAAGCTATGTAATTTCCGGTGCCATCATTGAGTAGAAGAATTGCTGAATCTTCTACCACAGTCAATAAATCTTCATGACCGTCGTTGTTAAAATCCCCTTGATTTATGCTGGTGATGACCGCTGGAATTGTGGCCGTCGAATTTGCTCCTCCGGCGCCATCACCGAAAACAATAGTATTAGGTGCGACGACAAAATCCAGATTTATGTCATCGTCAAAATAACCGGCAGTAATTGATGGAATATCATGTGCGGTAGCGCCAAGTCTTAGTGTAAACGGAATCGGAATCCTTGTAACAGACCACATCGAGCAATCATTTGTACCGTTGTTAAGAAATACAAATATTGTATCTAAAGTTGCTGCTAAAATGTCAGGTAGTGAATCAGAATCTACAAAGCCGATTTCCAGATCGGCGTCAAAAATATCAAAGCATTGAATCGGAAATTCAAAATCAATCCCATCAATGGAATAAATGATAAACAGACCCGGATCGCCTGATGTTCCTACGTATACAATATCCGTATAATTATCACGATTCATATCAGTTGTCAGCATAGCAAAAACATCGGCTGAGTCCCCTTGCTCCTCGTCAAAGCTCAAGTCTGTCACTGAATCACAGACGTCACCGATACCGTCAAGATCAAGATCTTCCTGGCCGGGATTATATATATCCGGGCAGTTGTCATCGGGGCAGGTATTACCAAAGCCGGGATTACCGAATCCGTCACCATCGGTATCAATACAGTCGTCACAAATATCACCTATGTCATCATTATCTATGTCTTCTTGTGCTGGGTTGGCGATATTTAAACAGTTGTCACAGGAGTCCTGAACTCCGTCGCTATCTCCATCCAACTGGTCAGGGTTGTAATCATCCGGGCAGCCGTCGCAGTCATCCGGTACGCCGTCCCCGTCAGTATCAATGTTGTCATCTCCCGGGTCACAGATATCGCAGCCATCAGGAACTCCATCACCATCATTATCTAAGTTATCGTCGAACCCGGGACAGAGGTCACAGTCATCAGGAACGCCATCACCATCATTATCTAAGTTATCATCAAATCCAGGACAGAGATCACAGCCGTCCGGAACACCGTCACCATCGCTATCAGTATTATCATCAAAACCGGGGCAGATATCGCATGAATCTCCAACACCGTCTCCGTCGCTGTCTTCCTGCGCAGGATTGGCGATATTTAAACAGTTGTCGCACGAATCTCCAACACCGTCTCCGTCAAAATCTTCCTGCAGCGGGTTTGCATCAAAGGGACAGTTGTCAACAGCGTCTAATAGGCCATCGCCGTCAGTATCGTCGTAAGTCGAGTCAATAACAAAGCAGTATGGTCCGCCCCAGTCAGGTAACACTGAAGAGCCGTTTGATAATGACCAAATCCAATCACCACCTGTTCTGAAAAAACTGGAATCAACACAGATTGTATCTCCATGATTTAATTTTGGAATAGGACCAATGGTGATAGTCCAAACGTGCTCGCTGAACCCAATAGGTATTCCTGTTCCAAATATAGAGAATCCGCCAATTCCGAGCGTATCGGCGCCAATACCGTCTACACTTCCCAAAGTATCAACGATAAATTGCGCGTCAAACATGCCATCTGTAATAGCACCAGTATAACTAATTATTGATGTGTCCCAATCAGCTACCGTGCTCGAATATATTCTGAAACCGTTTACGGTGGCGTTGAGATTAAGACTTTCCGCATTAGTCAATCTAAAATAAAATATGATCGGAACTTCAGCACCAATCACACCTGCTACAGGCTGATTGTCCACGCTATCAACTATTATTTCACTGTTAGTCTGGGCCTGAGAGATAGAACAGGCAAATAGAAATCCAAGATAGATTATGGAGCTCTTTAGAAATGTCTTCATAATTCCCCCTGATAAGTCAAAATAATAACGAAAATATCATAAGTTTGTACATTTTTATTGGCTCTTGCTCAGTGGTTGGACTCAACTCTGAATTTACGAAATCAGATTTTTTTGTCAAGAGTTAAGTTGTTAACTCAGATGTGCCTTTCAGAACTTTTAGTCCAGTATTGTCCTGAAATGAGGGTCAAGTCTGGCCTCTTTTTCTGTTGGGCCATCATGCCTCAGGAATGATTCGTGCAAGAACTCTCTGCTTTTTTCGACTTCTCCTATGACCGCATAAGCT